>JAYUXE010000938.1:0-3478 GCA_043753165.1 Archangiaceae bacterium
CTTCCCCTTCCTTCGCAGTCGCTGTCCGTCGGCGAGCACACGGTCTCGATTCGCGCGCCCGGCCACGCGGCCTGGAACAAGAAGTTCAACATCAGCGCGAACAAGTCGACCGACATCCCCGTGGTGCTCGAGGCGAACGCGGCGATCCTCTCGGTCAGCGCAGACACGACGGGCGCGATGGTCGCGGTCAACGGCAAGTCGGTGGGCCCGGCGCCGATTGAAGAGCTCGAGGTCGCTCCGGGCACGGCGACGATCAGCGTGCGCAAAGAGGGCTACAAGGACTCGAGCCAGACGCTGAAGCTCGTCGCCGGCAAGGAATACCCGCTGTCGGTGAAGCTGGGCGCGCCGCTGGTGACTGCCGTTCCCATCGTCGCGGTCGTCGCGCCCCCGCCCGTCACCGACCGCCCCGAAGCGACCAACCTCTATCCTCCGACCAACGAGAACCAAGGCGTGACGGATCGCGTCCACGAGTCGTCGCCGGTCTACACGCGCTGGTACTTCTGGGTGGGCGCGGTGGCTGTCGTCGCGGCCGTCGCCGTCGGAACCGCGGTCGCCGTGAGCAGCACGCAGGTGAAGCCGCTGAACGAGAAGCAGATCTGCGGCGAGACAGGCTGTGATTCATGCATCGGCTTCATGTGCGCAGTCGCGCCGGGCTCTGGCATTCGTCCGATCGCGCCGTTTACCTTTTAAAGTTTGCGGCTCACCCTCAACGTCGTCGTCTGGGCCGCGAGCATCGGCCTGGCGGGCATTCTCGGCGGCGCCTACGTCTTCATCAACGCGCGGTCGCAGGCCGAGGTCGAGGCCAACGCGCTGAACCTGCGCCACAACGCCAGCTCGCAGGTCAGCGTCGAGGTCGAGAAGTTCATCAACCAGGGGCAGACGGTCGCGCTGCGGCTGGCCGAAGAAGTGAAGGCGGGCCGCTGCAAGGATCCCGAGAGCTGCCTGCTGTTCGAGCTGCTTCGCAACGAAGACCTCGCCGAGGTCACGTTCACGCAAGGCGAGGAAGTGAGCATCGACGAAGCGCTGAACACGGTGCTCGCTGACACGGGCCGGAAGATGACGTCGGTGTTTCGCGCGACGAAGGACGAAGGCGATTTCTGCACCCGGCGAATCGAGCAACAAGCGACGGGCTTCGTCGCGCACACCCGCTGCCGCAAGCCGCACCAGCTGTTCGTCAGCGATGCGCGCGAGGTGACGGGCGACGCGCTGGATCCGACACGCACCCCTGCGTTCTTCCGGCCCGCCGCGACGTACAACAACGGCAAGGTCCTGATGACGGACCTCAGCTACTCGCAGCTGGACGATGTGCTGCCGGAAGCCGAACGGCGGGTGGTGCTGGTCGCGTTGCTCGGCGTGCGCGATGCCGACGAGAAGCTGTTGGGCGTGTTGAAGGTGGGCGTGCTCGACCGCCGCGTGCGAAGAATCGTTCAGTCGTTTCGCGTGAACCGCGAAGACCCGAAGGACCCGTACAAGATTTTCATCGCCGACGACGCGGGGCGCCTCATCACCGGCCTCGACCCCGACGACAAGGTCACCGATCAAGACGACGACCTGCGCATTGCCTCGGCCCACCTGTCGCCCGAGGTCGCGGCGGCGCTGAAGCACGAATCGCTGAAGGCGGTGTCGGAAGAGAAGACAGAGGCCGACGGCACGTTCACCATCGACGAAGCGCTCTACAACGTCAGCGTCCGGTATCTCGCCCAGAGTCGCGACTGGCGGTTGGTGATCGTGGGGCCAGCGGATTTCTATCTCGCGCAGATGCGGCGACTGCAGCAGCCGTTGCTCGTCGGCAGCTTCATCGCGTTCGTCCTTCTCTTCGCCGGCGGTCTCGCTTCGGTGCGCGTGATGCGCCGGGCGCTGTCACAGATTCAGCACGAGACGCGCGGCATGAGCGGCTTCAGGTTCGCCGCGACCGAAGTGAAGTCGCCCTTTGCCGACGTGCGAGAGACGTTGTTCAGCCTCGAGCAGGCGAAGACGGCGGTGCGCGCGATGGGGCGGTATGTGCCGCTCGAGCTGGTGCGGAAACTGTTCGAAGAGAATCGCGAGCCCGCGCTGGGCGGCACGCTGCGCGAGGTGTCGATGTTCTTCACCGACATCGAGAACTTCACCGGGCAGGCAGAGAACGAAGCCCCCGACGTGGTGGCCCAGTGGCTCGGCCGCTACCTCGAGGTGATGACGTCGGCGGTGCACGCGGAAGACGGCACGGTCGACAAGTTCATCGGCGATGCGGTGATGGCGCTGTGGAATGCGCCGCGTGAAAACCCGGACCACGCGGTGATGGCCTGCCGTGCGGCGCTTCGGTGCCAGCGTGAGACCGCGAAGCTGTATGCGTCGAATGACTGGGGCGGCCGGCAGAAGCTCATCACCCGCATCGGCCTTCACGTGGGGCAAGTGATGGTCGGCCACTTCGGAGCGCCCGACCGCCTCAACTACACCGCCATCGGCGACAGCGTGAATCTCGCCGCGCGGCTCGAAGGCTTGAACAAGGTGTACGGAACGACGCTGCTCGCGAGTGAAGAGATTCAGCGCCGCGCGAAGCATGCGTTCAACTTCCGGAAGCTCGACGTCGTCGCGGTGAAGGGCAAGTCGCAGGCGATCGCGGTGTACGAGCTGCTGGGCGAGGCGTCGCTGCCGGTCAGTGACGTCGTGGTGCGGTACGAGCAGGCGCTGGGGCTGTACCTGGCGGGAAACTTCGCGGCAGCGCTGCCCCTGCTGCTGCAGAACGTGTCGGACCCGCCGAGCAAGGTGCTGGCGGCGCGCTGCGGTGAACTCGAGCGGCACCCGCCCGTTCAGCCGTGGACGGGGATTACCTTCGCGCAGTCGAAGTGACGGTTACTGGCCGCGCAGGTCGTCTTTCGTTGAGCCGTCGTCGGCGTCGATGACCACGAAGACGTCCGTGCAGCGTCCCACGCCGTTGTTGTCGAGCACGGTCGCGCGCAGCTTCCACGGCCCCTTCTCGGGCACCAGCGAAGAGAGGTTCACTTCACCGGGCTCGAAGTTGAAGGCCTGCCGGCCGAGCAGGTCGATGCGCTCTTTGCCGTTGATGAGGCCTTCGGTGAAGCCAACCGCGGCGCGGTTGTAGACCTTGCCTTCGACGGTGAGGACTTCGAGCAACGCGATGTTGTCGAACGAGACACCGGTTTTTCCTTCGGCGTCGCCGAAGAGCCGGACGCGCCCCCCGTTGCTCTCGAGCAGGCCGGTCTCGCCCTTGGCGACGACGTGGGCTTCGCGCGGCTGTTCTTTGGTGTCGAACTCGAGGTCTTCGCGAATCTCGGCGAGGCGCGCGGTTTCCCGCTCGGGCGTATCGTGAAGCAGCTGCACGGTCTTCGGGACCACCTGGGTCTCGACCCGCTTCACACAGGCACTGCAGAGCAAGACCGCCGCGAGGAAAATGCGCATGGGGGCGCGCATCTTGTCACGCCTCGTACTCGGTGCGGGTGACGGCTTCATCGTGCTGCGCGCCTTCGTACACGTGCCA
>JAYUXE010000939.1:0-3475 GCA_043753165.1 Archangiaceae bacterium
GACGCATCCTCCGGCGACGACGTTTCTGGTCGTGTCGAGCCTCGCCGACCCGGGCTTCCTGCTCGAGATCGACGCCGTCGCGCTCACCGAATAGCGCCCACCGCCACGCTGCGTCTTCGACGTGAGCCGTCGTCCGGTGCCGTGACTCTTCGTTTCGTCGGCGGCTGGCAGGGTACCGCCACCTCGCGCTCGCGGAGGACGACCAGGGTGCCTTCACGCGACGCGGCAGCCTTCGGGTGATCCATTGCCGAGCAACCCCTGCGAGAAATCGGGCCCCCAAACGCCCGCTTTCGTCGAAGAGAATCGACCTTCGCCTTCCTCAATGCCCGCAGGGACGTCGAGAGAACCCGCCGCGCTTTCGATTTCTCGCAGGGATTCCTCGGCAATGTTCAACGAAGGCTGCTCGGGGCCGTGAACGGCACGCCGGTGGTCTCCCTCGATTTCGGAGTGGCGGTACCTTCGGAGCCGCCGGCGAAACTGGCAGCTGCGGAACCGGAAGAAGCGCGAACCCGAAACGGCGCGAACCCGAAACGGCGCGATTGAGACCGAGAAGGCCGCTGTCAGCGCCGCAACGACGCGAGCATCTGCGCGAAGTCGGACGGTGCCAGCTTCGGGATTCCCGTCTGCTTCACCGCCAGCGAGCCGCAGTAGTTTGCGAAGCGCGCCGATTCCAAGACGCCAAAGCCCTTTGCCAGCGCGAACGCGAAGCCGGCGAGGAAGGAATCACCCGCTCCACTCGCGTCGATCTCTTCCGCGGGAAAGCCCGGCACGTGCGTTCGCTTCTTCCCTTCGACAACCTCGCAGCCCTGGTCGCCCTTCGTGATGATCAGCACCGGGCCGTCGACGTCGACGAACGCCGCTTCCTCTTCACTGCCTTTGAGGAAGTCGATCTTCTCGAACGGATGCTTCGTCTGCGACAGCGGCACCAGCCCGATGCGCCCGTCAGGCCCGAGCACGCGCAAGATGCTCTGCAGGTCGGCCACCACCACGTCCGACAGCTCGCGCAGCTTCGACACGGCTTCCGGCAGCACCTCGCCGGCACACCCGTTCGCGATCGAGATCTTCGCTTTCGTCGTCAGGTCGGCCGCTCGAATCGGCGAGCACAGCGCCTTCACCGTGCCTTCGCGCCGGCCGCTGGTGAAGTCGTCCAGGAAGCACGTCGTCGGCAGCGCGTCGTCCACCGTCGACGGGCGAATCAAATCCTTCGTGTAGAGGAAGTCCTTCCCGACCTTCGAGACCACCTCGTAGTCGGCCTCGAGCGCCTCGAGGACGCTGCACATGTAGGCCGTCGCGCCGCCCAGCGCCGAGAACCGTTCGCCGCGCTGCGTGATGATTTCGTCGTGGGCGTAGTTGCCAATCACCAGCAGGTCACGTTGCGCCATGAGGGTCCGTATCTTAAGAAGCGCGCGCTTGTCGCCAAACCGGAGAATGCCGATGAAAGGACTTTTCCTCGTGGTGGTCCTCGCTTCGTCGCTGGCCGCCGCCGACGACCCGAAGCTGTCTGCGCAGGAAATCCTCACGCGCATGGAAGCGACCATCAACGGCTACGCGGATCAGCGCATGGAGATGAAGCTGACCGTGGTCGACACCGACGGCAGCAAGAAGTCGTACGACATGACGATGTTTCAGAAGGGCGACCTGAAGCGGATGATTCAGTTCACGTCCGGCGAGATGAAGGGGATGTCGACCCTGGTCGAAGACCGCAACAGCGTTCACGTCTACCTGCCCGGCTTCAAGAAGGTCCGCCGCGTCGCCGCCCACAACATGAACCAGTCACTGGCCGGCTCTGACCTCACCAGCGAAGACATGGCGCAGGTCAGCTGGGCCAACGACTGGAACGTGGCGATTGAAAAGGAAGACGCGGCCAGCTGGCACCTCGCCCTCACCCCGAAGGCGGCCGACAGCACGTATGCGAAGGTCGTCCAGCGCGTCGAGAAGAAGACCTTCGCGCAGTCCGAGTCGCACTACTTCAACAAGGCCGGCGAAGAGGTGAAGCGCTTCATCAACACCGACCTCACCGACTTCAACGGCGCCTGGCGCTTCAAGAACATCGTCGTCTCAGACCCGCGCACCGGCCACCGCACCGAGCTCGAAGTGAAGGACTTCAAGGTGAACCAGAACCTCAAGGACGACCTGTTCACCGTGCGGCAGCTGCAGTGGGGAAAGTAACCGCCGCGGCCCTGTTGCTCGCCCCCACGCTCGCCTTCGCCACGCCCGACTGGGCCACGAAGCTGAGCCTGTCGGGCACCATTTCCAGCGACATCCGCTTCAACGTCGAGGACTACCGCGGGCCCGTGAAGGGCCGAGGCTTCGACTTCGCGGTCAACCGCAACGATCTCACGCTTCACGCAGAGTTCGCCCCTGTCGAGCAGGTGATCGCCGTCGTCGACACGCGCCTTCGCTTCTACGGACTCAGTGATTTCGATCAGCTGTCACAGCTGTCGAACCGCGCCCGCATCGATCCGTTCAACGTCGAGCTCGACCAGGCCTACGTCGCCGTTCGCGGAGTCCCCTTCTCGTGGCTCGATTTGAAGATTGGCCGCATGGTGCAGACCTGGGGCTCAGCCGACCTCTTCAACCCGGTCGACAACCTCAACGCGCGCGATTTCTTCGACCCCATGGACTACACGCGCAAGGTCCCGAACCAGATGATCGAAGTGAGCGTGTACCCGAAGTCCTGGCTCACCATCACCGGCGTCTTCGTCCCCACCTTCAAGCCGTCGCAGCTTCCCCCGTCGGCCGTGCTGGGCTTCGCGGTGAATCGCGACAAGGCGGGGTGTCTGCTCGATGCACCGGCTCCGCCGCTGCGCGACCCGAAAGATGCGGCGCAGCTGGCCGACACGTTTGGTTCCATCGACCCGTGCTCGCTGAACTTCGCGGACCCGGAAGTTCGCGCGCTCGCTCCGACGACGTCGTTTGCGAATGCGCAGGCCGCGGTGCGCGCGACGTTCAGCCTCGGCGAGCTCGAGATCGCCGGCAGCTACTACTACGGTCGCTTCACCTTCCCCGTCGCCTACACCGCCGTCGCGAACACCGGGCCGTCGGTGACCCAACCGGGCAAGGTCGACGTCGCGTACGTCGCCGAGGTGATGTACCCGCGCATCCAGGTCGCGGGCCTCGACTTCAGCTACAGCGCACCGTGGCTGCTCGACATCGGCATCGTCGGCGAAGTCGCGCTCATCTTCCCCGAGCAGGTGAACTTCGGAATGCGCGCCTACCTCGGCAGCGCAAAGATCCTCGAGTTCTCGAGCGTCAACGTCCCTGCCGACCCATTCGTCAAAGCAACCATCGGCCTCGACTACACGTTCACGAAGTGGCTCTACGTGAACGCGATGTTCGTGCACGGCTTCTTCGACGAGTTCAACGATCTCTACGGCCTTCACAACTACATGGTCCTCGCGGCCGACCTGAAGTTCTTGAACGACAACCTGCAGCTGCGGCTGTCGTTTCTGCAGGACGTCAGCGATGGCTCGAG
>JAYUXE010000940.1:0-3474 GCA_043753165.1 Archangiaceae bacterium
GCCCCCTCGTGATCTCGAACTGGGTTTTGACGCGCGCCCAACCGGACGCCGACTCCGACGTGGCCGCCATGAAGGCCAGAGGCCTCAGAGCGATCGCGATACCCTGCATCGAACGCGTCGCGCTTCCCTGGCCCAGCACTTCGCCCCAGCTGATCTTCATCACCAGCCCCTACGCCGCGACACAGCTCATCGAAGCGTGGCCCTCACTGCCCGAGCCGAAGCCGCGTGTCGCCGCGATGGCGCCCATCACTTCCGCACGCCTTCGCGCCCACGGCGTGCCGACCGAAGTTCGTGCGGAAGGCGGCGTCGTTGCTCTCGCGTCCGCGCTTCAACGGTGGAACGCCGGCAAGCCGCTGACGGTGCTCTACGCCACCAGCGATCTGGGAATTCTGCAGTCCGAGCAGGAAGAAGCGATGAAGGTGATGAAGTCGTTTGCCACCGTCGACCGCGTGCCCGTGTACTCGACGCGCGCGCCGGTGGGCCTCGACGAAACGCTGGGCGCGCTCGAGCCCGGGCTGGGCTACGTCTTCATGAGCCCGTCGGCCGTCGAGAACGCGCTGGGTGCTTTTGCCCGGCTCGGACGCACGCTGTTCGCCAACGCCGTGGCCTGCATCGGGCAATCGACCCAGCGCCGGTACCGCGAGCTGGCAGTGCACCCGGCCCCAGCGCACCATGCGTCCTTCACCGCCTTTCTGCAGTCGCTTTCCGGAGACGCCTGAAAATGACCAAGCCCCCCGTACGCATGCGCCGCCTTCGCCGCACCCCAGGCATCCGGCGACTGTTCGAAGAGACGTCATTCGAGCCGAAACACCTCGTGCAGCCGTACTTCGTGGTGCCGGGGCAGGGGATCTTGAAGGAAGTGAAGGCGGGCTACGGGCTCTGGCACGTGAGCGCAGATCGCCTGGTGGAAGAGGTCAGCCCGCTCGCGGCGGCGGGCGTCGGCGGCCTGATGCTGTTCGGCGTGCCCGACGAAAAGAGCGACGATCCCAAACGCCTGCCCCACCAGCTCGCGCCGCTGACCGACAGCATCCAGCGCGTGAAGGACAAGCTGCCGACGCTGCCAATCTTTGCCGACGTCTGCCTCTGCTCGTTCAGCACGCACGGCCACTGCGGCGTCGTCGAGGGCGACCAGATCGTCAACGACAAGAGCGTCGAGATTCTGAGCCAGTTCGCAGTCCTGCTGGGCAGAGCCGGCGTCGACTTCGTTTCACCCAGCGACATGATGGACGGCCGGGTCGCCGCGATGCGCCAGGCGTTGGACGCGCAGTGCCTCGATCAGGTCGGCATTCTTTCCTACGCGGTGAAGATGGCGTCGGCGTTCTACGGGCCGTTTCGCGATGCGGCGCACAGTGCTCCGTCGTTCGGCGATCGCGCGACCTACCAGCAGCCACCCAACAACCGCCGCGAGGCGATTCGCGAACTGAAGCTCGACGAGGCCGAAGGGGCCGACGCGCTGCTCATCAAGCCCGCGATGACCAACCTCGATCTCATTCGCGATGCGCGCGAGGTCAGCGACCTGCCCCTGTTCGCCTACCAGGTGTCCGGGGAGTACGCGATGATCCGCGCCGCCGGTGACGCGGGGCTGATGGACTTCGAGCGCGCCATTCGGGAATCGATCACATCAATCCGGCGCGCCGGGGCCGACGCGGTGATCTCGTATTACGCGCGGCCCTTCCTCAGGCGATGACCATAAACATTTCGCCTGGAATGGGATTGCCTTTCGGCACGATTGGTTTCAAAATTACCCGCGGGGGTGAGCCACATGATCGAATTTTTCAAAGAACGACGCATGTATTCGTATTCGCAGGCGCGCTGTCATGAGCGTTATCCCGCGCAGTTCCCCGTGTTGGTGAAGTGCGATGAATACCGGCTGTACGACGAAGTGAAAGACGTGTCGGAAGGCGGCATTGGAATCGCCACCGCGCACCCGATGCCGCCGATGACGCTCGTGAAAGTCCGCCTCGAAGCCCCGCATGAAAATGACCCCATCGAAATCATGGGCCGCGTGATGTGGAGCCGCCCCGGCGCGATGGGAGTTCGCTTCGAGCAGTCGGATTCGCGGCTGTTCGGCGCGGTTGATCGAATCGCCAAAGAGCTGCAGCGCATCTGAGGCCCCGGGCTATAAGCGGCAGGGTTTGAAGCGGCTTCTCTTCCTCTTCGCCTCGCTCGTTTCGGCCATCGCCTTCGGGCAGGCGAACACCGATCGCGTCAGCGCCGGCGGCTATTACCGCATCATGGCGCGGCCCGATTTTCAGGGCGGCATCGGGCGGCTCGGCTTCTGGAACCTCTACGGCCGGCTGCTGAACGAAGATCCGTTCGCGTCGCTCGAGCTCAAGCTCGACATGCTTCAGGCGCCGCCGGGCTCGAGCAACACCACCGCCAGCATCCACGCGAAGATCGAAGGCGGCACCGTCGCCAACGCCGACATTCGCAACGGCTCGTTCGCGTTCTTCCGCCTCGCGCAGCTCTACGCCGAGGTCGGCAACGTCTTCCTCGATCGCGTCACCTGGCGGCTCGGCACGCTCGAGTACTTCTTCGGCGGTGACCTGAGCCTCTACGACCGCAAGCCGGCCGCGCTGTTCACCGACACCGTCGGCTTGATGGCGACCTACCGCCGCGATCGCTTCGACCTGATGCTCGGCGTCGGCGACTCGGGCTTCGCCACCCGCGGCCTCAACTACGCACCGCTGTTCACCGCTGGCGCCGGAGCGACCCTTCGCCTCATCCCCGGCCACCTCGAGCTCGGCGGCGGCGCGCAGCTCGCCTACGAGCCCTTCGTCGAAGGCAACCGCAACAGCAGCTACGTCACCCCCGGCGTCCGCTACGAAGACTTCGTTCGCCGCGAAGTCGTCCTTCACTTCAACGAGACCCACCCCGGGCAGGTAGGCCAGTTCACGAAGCCGGTGGGGGCCAGTCAGTCGTCAACCTCGTGGCGTGCGGTCGGCTACCTGGGATTTGGCGACCTCGGCCCGCTGAAGTGGAACAAGACGTTCGTCGCATACCGCCGGCTGCACCCCGACAACTTCTACGACGAGAGCGCGTTTCGCATCTACGTCGCCGACCTCACGCGCGATCGGTACCAGCTCGAATTCGGCAACGAGGCGCTGTTCACCGTCTGGCCCAACCGCATCGACGCGGCGTGGGCGGTGCTCTACGGCGACGACACCAACTTCGCGAACACCCTCGCGGCCGGCGAAGACAACCGCACGTACATGTCGACGGTGCTTCGCGTGCAGGTCTACCTGACGCGCACGGTGCACGTTCTTCTCGAAGGCGTCCTCGCGCAGGAACACTCGAAGAACGGCAACCTCTGGCGCGAGCACTACGACTCGATCTTCCGCAACACCCGCCGCATCCCCGACGCGCGCGGGCTCGACATGGGCGACGCGTCGACGCGCAACACGATGCAGCTCAAAGGCGGCCTGGTCCTCAACCCAACGGGCCTCGGCATCTACGCGCGGCCTTCGATTCGGC
>JAYUXE010000941.1:0-8059 GCA_043753165.1 Archangiaceae bacterium
CCTGAAAGAAACTGGCCAATCGGTGCGGCGGATCGGGTACGGTTTGGCACGGGTTTTGATGACCATCCATGGAACTTAAACAAAGCCTCAAGTTGAGCCAGTCGCTGGTGATGACGCCGCAGCTGCAACAGGCGATCAAACTCCTTCAGCTGAGCCGGATGGAGCTTCTCGAGCAGGTTCGAGAAGAGATGGAACAAAACCCGTTGCTCGAGCAGCCAGAAGAAACGGCCGCCGACGACATGAGCGACAAAGAGCCCGGAGAGGCCTCGCTCGAAGCCGCCAACGCCGAACAGCCCGCCGACTTCGAAGCGAAAGTTTCCGAGACCGCGGTCGAAGTCAAAGCCGACGGCGATGCGCCCCCCGAGATCGACTGGGACGCGTACCTCAACAGCTACCAGTTCAACGAGCCGACGACGGCCAGCAACAAAGGCAACGTCGCGACGGACGACCTGCCGAGCTTCGAAGCGAACATGGTTCGCAAAGAAGATCTGCAGATGCACCTGTACGAACAGCTGCACGTCATCAAGCTGAACGACGCCGAACGCCGCATCGCTTCACTCATCATCGGCAACCTGGACGACGACGGTTACCTGAAGCTCGCCGACGTCGAAGGCGACCCGATGATCCGCCTCGCCACGGAGGCCGACGTCTCGAACTCAGTGGCCGAGAAGACGCTGCGCCGCATTCAGCAGCTCGACCCGAAGGGCTGTGGCTCGCGCGACCTGCAAGAATGCCTGCTGATCCAGGCCTCGTGCATCAAAGAGCCCGGCGCGGCCCTGCTCGGCACGATTCTCAAGAAGCACATGAAGTTTCTGGAATCGAAGAACCTGCCGGCGATCGCGCGGGATCTGAAGGTTCCCCTCGACGAGGTCGTGCGCGCCGCGAAGCTGCTGTCGCACCTCGACCCCAAGCCGGGCCGCAACTACTCAGGCGACGACGCGCAGTACATCACCCCCGACGTCTACATCCACAAGATGGGGCCTGACTACACCGTCGTCCTCAACGACGACGGCCTCTCGAAGCTGCGCATCAGCGGCGCCTACCGCAACGCCCTCAAAGCCGGAGCGATGGCCCCTGGCGCGACGAAGGAATTCGTTCAGGAAAAGATGCGCAGCGCGATGTGGCTCATCCGTTCGATTCACCAGCGCCAGCGCACGATTCACAAGGTCACCGAGTCGATCGTGAAGTTCCAGAAGGACTTCCTCGACAAGGGCATCGCCTTTTTGAAGCCGCTGATCCTTCGCGACGTCGCCGAAGACATCGGGATGCACGAGTCCACCGTCTCGCGCGTCACCACCAACAAATACGTCCACACGCCGCAGGGCATCTTCGAGCTGAAGTATTTCTTCAACTCGTCCATCGCCCGTACCAGCGGCGAAGACATCGCCAGTGAAGCAGTGAAGAATCACATCAAGCTCATCTGCGAGCGCGAAAATCCCAAGAGCCCGTATTCCGATCAGAAGATTGTCGAGCTGCTCAAGGCCCAGGGAATCGAGATCGCCCGACGCACAGTCGCGAAATATCGCGAGGTGCTGGGTATTCTTCCTTCAAGCAAGCGGAAGAGGTGGGAGTAGTTCCATCGCAACAACGAGGGCGAAAGCATGCAGCTGAACATCACGTTCCGGCACTTCGAACCGATTGACTCGTTGAAGAATTACGCGCGGGAGAAAGTCGAGCGCGCCAACAAATACCTCGACCGCGCGGGTGAGGCGCATGTCGTGCTCTCACTCGAGCGGCACCTTCACCACGCAGACATCACCATCAGCTCGGGCCCGTTCGTGTTGCGCGGCCGCGAGAAGAGCGAAGACATGTACGCGTCCATCGATCTCGCGATGGACAAGATCGAACGCCAGCTTCGCCGGTACAAGGAACGCCTCAAGCACCACCACGGCCAGGATCGCGTTCACCACCGGCAGGATCTCGTCGCCCACCTGAAGGTGCGGCATGACGTGGTCGAGCTGCCGAACCCCGAGGCCGCTCCGGAAGTTCACGATGCGCCGCCTCGCGTGGTGAAGACGAACGATCTGCTCGTGAAGCGCTACAACGTCGACGAGGCCATCATGCAGATGGACCTCATGAACAACGACTTCCTGGTGTTCACCAACGTCGAGACGAGCGAAATGAACGTGCTCTACCGGCGCAAGGAAGACGGCAACTACGGCCTCATCGAGGCCAGCGCCGCCAACGCGCCCCGCAAAGCCGTCGGGTAGCGCTGCGCATCCGGGTGTCGTAGCTGAAGCGGTAAAGCCCCCTCGACGTGAAATCCGAGGGGCCCGCAGCGCGACCTGCCCCTGACCAAACAGGGGCCTGCTACCCGGAGGCGGGTGCACCGTGTTGTGGTGGGAGCCGTGAAAACAGCCGTCGCTCTTTTGTTGTGCGTCGCCTTTCCCGCGCTCGCCGCGGAGCCTCCTGCCCGCGCCTGGCTGACGAGCGACACCGTCGAGTCGCTTGCGCTGCGTGAGCGCGTTGCGGCGCCGCTCGCCGAAGCCGCCGAAGAGCAATTGCGGGCGGGCAAACCTCTGGCAGCAAGCTACGCCGCTGAGGCGTGTCTCAGCATCGACCGCTACCGCTGCAGCTGCATTCGCGACTCAGGCCGCGCGCGCGCCAAAATAAAGAGCGAGGACGCGGCGACGCTGGCGACGGTTCGTGCGAACGCCTGGCCGCAGTTGATGGAGTACGTGTCGTGCGACGAGACGGCGGACGACGCTCCCCCGGTGTTTGCGCTCGCGAAGAAATGGAGCTCGAGCCGTTACCCCTACCCCCTTCAGCCCGTGCCTCGAGCAACCCTCGAAGCCAAAGAGTCGAAGGTGTTGCTGGCAGAAGGAAATGCCCTCTTCGCCGAGCTGGTGCCGCTGCCGGCCAAGCGGCGATTCGAGCTCTGTGCCCAGCGCGAGCCAGTGAACTGTTCCTGCGCACGGCGCGCGGGCGACACCTGGCTCAAGCTCGAAGACCGTGAACGGGCCATCGTCTGGTGGTCCCGTTACCTCGACTGCCTGCCCACGGCTGCCGACCGCGCGAGCGTGAGCCGAGACATCGCTGCTGCTCGCACGGCGCTCACCTCTAATCCGATTTGGGACGGCGTCCTCTCCGTGCCTTCGTCCCCCATCGCCGCCTTCGTCGAGATGGCGAGCACGCACCTCGGGAAGGCCCGAAGGGCGGTGAAAGAGAAGCGGCTCGACGACGCGCTCGTGTCATTCACCGTCTGCCAGCTGCTCGACCCCGCCGCGTGGGACTGTTCCGTCTTGCTCGCCGATACCCTCGATCAGCTGGGCCGCCGCGAGGACGCGCGCGTCGTCCGGGTTCGCCTGCTCGATCGACTGCCCAGGTCACACCCACTGCGCCCGTCGATTTCTGCGCGCCTTCAGTAGCGCTGACTGCTGCGTTCGTTCTCGATGAGCGCCCCTCGGGTTTGCGCCGTCGGGCTTGTTGCCCACATCCGGAAGCTGCTCTCTTCCAGGCCATGCGACTCAACGTCACGGCCTGCCTGCTGCTGACGCTCGCGTGCAGAGGCCAAATCACCGAGCCCGCGCGACCGCCTGCTGTGCCTCCGGTCGTGCCTCCCATCGAGGAACCGCGGCGCGCGTGCCGGCCCGTGGCAGCGCCGATGCGCCAGCTCACCGCCCGCCAGTACGACGCGATCGTCGCTGATCTCCTCGGGGACACCACCCGGCCGGCCCAGGTGCTTCAGCGCCCGCAGACCGATGAACGCTTCGACAACGACGCGGTGTGGGTCGGCACCGACGAGGTGCGGCTGCGCTTCTACCTCAAGGCCGCGGAGACGCTGGCGACCACCGCCGTGGCAGCCCAGGCGACGAGGTTCGCCTGTTCCAACCCGGCGGTGGCTCAGGAAGAGGCTTGCCTCGGTATCATCCTCGATACGTTCGGGCGACGCGCATTCAGGCGCTCGCTCAACACAGACGAGAGGGCGAACCTGCTCGGCGTGTTCCGTTCGGTGCGGACGCTGGAAGGCGCCGTCTGGTCGGACGCGCTCTCGGCAGTGGTTCAGGTGCTGCTGCAGTCGCCGCAGTTTCTCTACATCACCGAAGCCGGGACGAAGGTCGCCGGTGCGACGCGGCCGACCTCGCGGCTCACCCCCCTCGAGGTGGCCACCAAGCTGTCGCTGTTCTACTGGGGCACCGGCCCCGATCTGGCGCTGCTCGATGCCGCCGAACAGGGGCGGCTCGTCTCGCGAGACGATGTGGCGCGTGAGTCGACCCGGCTGCTCAATGACCCTCGCGCCCGCAGCGGCTACTTGAACTTCGCCACCCAGTGGCTCGATCTCGATCTCCCCGCCGTGGCCAAGAACGCCACCAGCTTTCCTGCGTGGAACCAGACCGTCGCAGACGCCGCCCGAACAGAGCTGCAGACCTTCGTCGCCGACGCCTACGCGGCGCGGCAGGCCTACGCGTACCTGCTCACCAACCAGACCGCGGCAGTGGGCGCGGCCCTGGCCGGCATTTACGGCGTCGCTCCTCCTGCGATGGGCATCGAGAGCCGGCAGCTGCCTGCCAACCGGGCGGGTGTGTTGACGCGCGTCGCCTGGCTGGCGGGCCATTCGCATCCGGACCAGACGTCGCCGACCCTGCGTGGCAAAGCGATTCGTACCCGCTTCCTCTGCAACGAGATCGCGCCGCCTCCTCCTGGGGTCAGCGTGATGCTCCCCAACGTCGCAGGGCCGGCAACGCTGCGGCAGCGGCTCGCGGCCCATATGACGGCGGGGTCGACCTGCGCGTCCTGTCACACGCTGATGGATCCGATTGGGTTTGGGCTCGAGGGCTTCGACGCCATCGGTGCCTTCCGCACCACCGAGCCCAACGGCCTGCCCATCGACGCCACGGGCGAAATTCTCGGTGGCGCGTTCTCCGGCACGTTCGAAGGCGGAGCCGCGCTGTCCGCAAAGCTGGCCCAGAGCCCGGACGCCAACCGGTGCTACCTGACCCAGGTCTACCGCTTCGCGCAGGGCCGCCGCGAATCGTCGCTCGATCGCTGCCACCTCGACGCCGCGATGGCTTCACTTCCGCCTGGTGCCTCGTTGCAAGACGTCGGGGTCGCGGTCACCACCTCGGGCGCATTCCTCTTTCGCGAGGCGCTGCCATGAAGATTCCCCGACGGCATTTTCTGAAAGGCGCGTCTGCCCTTCTTCCGATTCCGCTGCTGGCGAGCCTGCTGCCCCGCGAAGCCCGGGCGCAGGCCGCGGTCGCGCCCCGCCGCATTCTGTTTCAGGTCAACGACAGCGGGTCGCTGCATGACGAGTGGGCGCCGACGGTGCCCTCGGGTCCGCTGGCCCTTTCCTACCAGCTGGGGCCATTGGCCGCGGTGAAGGACGATCTCGTCGTGATTGCCGGCATCGACAACCACATCACCCACAACCACTCGGGCAACGCCCACGACATTGGCAATGGCACGCTGTTGACGGGCATCGCCCGCACCGACTTTTCGGCGCTGGTCGGCGCACCCAACGGTGGAGGCATCTCGATCGACCAGTACCTCGCGGGCCGCCTGCCCGCCGCACCGCGCCGCAGCATCAACATCGACACCCCTGGCGGCAGCTTCTCGGTCGCGTACCAGGGCGTTCAGCAGCCCGTCACCGGCCTCAACCTCCACACTGCTTTTTCAGATCTGTTCGGCAACTTCGGAGGCACCACCGACCCGAAGGTGCTGGCCCGGCGGCGCGCGACCCGGCAAAGCGTCATCGACTCGGTGCTCGAGAACTTCAAGCAGGTGCAGGCGCGGGTCGGCGTCGACGACAAGCGGAAGCTCGACCACCACCTGAGCACCTTGCGTGACCTCGAACAGCGGCTCGCCCTCGAAGCGCAAGGCACGGCTTGCGCGGTCGACCCCGGCGCTCCGACCTACCGGGTCGGACAGTCGAACGTCGAGTTCGTCGGCTACCTCTACGCCCTCGCGTTCGCCTGTCAGCTCAGCCACGTCGGCGTCTTCAGCGCCGCGGCCCCCGACAGCGACCCGGCGTTCGCGATCAAGTTCGCCGGCGGCGACATGCACAGCTGGATTCACCAGGGCCCCGACTACGGCCTCGACCCGGTTCGCCGACGCGAAGACTGGCGGGTGACGATGCGCTGGTACGCGCAGTCGTTCGCGCAGATCGTTTCGCGCCTCAAGGCAACGCCCGACGTCGACGGCCGCATGCTGCTCGACAACACGCTCGTCGTCTGGCTCAACGTCTTCGGCACGGCCAGCGCCCATCAGTTCCACGAGCTGCCGATTGTCCTCGCGGGCCGGGCCGGGGGTTCGGTGCAGACCGGCCGGTTCCTCGATTACCGCGGCGCCCGCGCAGGAAACCCCACCCGTTTCGGGCCCGGCTACAGCCCACAGGCGTTCGTGAACGAGACCACCAACAACCTGCATGTCTCTCTCTGTCGGGCGATGGGCTTCCCCGAGGTGACCTCGTTCGGCGACCCGGCGTTCTGCAGCGGCGGGCTGCAGGCGTTGGTGGGCTGACGCGTTGCGCAGGCTCGTCTGGGTTCTGCTGCTGGCCGGGTGCGCCGATGACTTCGGGGTCACGCCCGATGCTTCGACGCCTGACGCGTCGGTTCCTGCCTCTTCGTGCGACGTCCCCGCCTTGTTCGCGGCCCGGTGTCTGACCGCCTGCCATGACCAGGGCACCCGGCTTGGGGGGCTCGACCTGCAGTCGCAAGACCTCGGCCGCCGGTTGTTCGACCGGCGCGCGGCGGGCCGCAGCGACTACCTGATCATCGATTCCGAGCTGCCAGAAGAAAGCGCGCTCTACTTGAAGCTCCTTTCTCGCCCTCCATACGGGACGCGCATGCCGCAGACGGGCGAAGGCCTCACCGCGGCCGAACGCGCCTGTGTGCTTGCCTTTGTCACGGCCGCCGCGGACGCAGGTCTCGCCCAGGGGGACGCAGGCACGGACGGAGGCCCTTCTGACGCAGGAAACAAAGACGGGGGGCCGGTGCCGATGTTCGACGCGGGGTTCATCGACGCGGGCCGCTTCTGGGGTCCAAGCGTTGATGTTTCAGGCTGTGTGCCCGATGCCGGCCGCTGGTGCATCGCCACCCGGGTCGCTGAGCCGCTGTACGCGGTGCGGGGCCTCTCGAACACCGACATCTGGGCCGTCGGCTCGCGCGGCGCGGTGTACCACTACGACGGCGCCGCCTGGGCCCGGTCGGACGCGGGGGTCTCGAAGACGCTGTTCGACGTGCACCCGGTGTCAGCGGGTGAGGTGTGGGCGGTGGGGGAACAGGGGCTGGTGTTGCGCTACTCGCCCGGAGGGTGGCAGCAGGTGCCGTGGTCGGTTCCGCTGACGCCCATCGATGCGGGGCTGCTGCCGTCGGGGCAGCCGCCTGGAGATCTGGGGGGCGTCTGGGCCACGGCGAACGAAGTGTGGATGGCCGGCCCCTCGTCGACCCTGGCCCGATATGCGGCGGGCAGCCTGCGGGTGGTGCAGGCGGCGCGGCCGGGAATCGGGGCGGACCTCGCCAAGATCTACCGCCGCGACGCCAACGAGTGGTGGGCCGCAGGCGACCACGCGGTCTTGAGCTACGACGGCGGCACCTGGACTGAAGGCCGGGGCGCCATCTTCTCGGGGTTTGGAATCTGGGGTTCGACCCTGCCTGCCACCTCAGCGCCCGTCACTGTGGTCGTCGGGGCCAGCGGCAATTGCTACGACTACGACTACAACACCCTCAGCGGGTACCCCTGGCAGCCCATCTACAGTCCCGCCGAGTTCGAGCTGAAAAAAGACCTGCGCAGTGTCTGGCTCGATGGCGCGAGCCAGGGTTGGGCGGTGGGGCTCGACGGTCAGATCATGCAGCTGAACCTCGCCACGAAGAAGCACCAGCGCCACGTCACCCCCGTCGGCGATCACCTGCTGGGCGTTTGGGGCACGTCGGTCGGCTCGAGCTGGGCCGTCGGCGGGCGCACCGACGGCATCATCCTTCGTTCGCGGTAGTCATTGCAGGGCGGTGAGCACCTGCTCGGCCACCTGCTTCGACGACGCGGGGTTCTGCCCTGTGATCAGCCTGCCATCACGCACCACGTGCGGTTGCCATTTCGCCGCCTTGGAGTACTTGCCCCCGAG
>JAYUXE010000942.1:0-3471 GCA_043753165.1 Archangiaceae bacterium
TCGCGCCAGATTGAAGCCGGCCGTATTGCGATCAGCCGCAAGATCAAGCGCGGCGGCAAGATCTGGATCCGCGTGTTCCCCGACAAGCCCATCACCAAGAAGGCCGCCGAGACTCGCATGGGCACCGGCAAGGGCAACGTGGAGTACTACGTCGCCGTCGTGAAGCCGGGCCGGATTCTCTTCGAGATGGACGGCATGACCAAAGAGCTCGCCATCCAGGCGATGAAGCTCGCCCAGGCGAAGCTGCCGGTGATGACGAAGATCATCTTCCGCGCCGATCAGAAGATCTAAAGGAAACACCGACCATGGCAACCGCGAAAGAGCTGAAGGACCTCACCGTCGATGACCTGAACCGGCGCGCGCAGGAACTGCGCACCAACCTGTTCCAGGATCAGCTGAAGCTGAAGACCGGCGCGCTCGACAACCCGTCCGAACGCACCTCGCACAAGCGCGATCTCGCGCGCGTGCTCACTGTTCTCACCCAGAAGCAGACCGCGGCCGAAGCGAAGCCCGCGAAGAAGGCGTAACGACATGGCCGACACGACCGAGACCACCCAGAAGGCCGAGACCGATTCCCGCGGGCGCCCCAAGACCCGCATCGGCGTCGTCACCTCGAACAAGATGCAGAAGACGGTGATCGTCACCGTGCGCCGGCGCGCTGCCCACGCCCAGTACGGCAAGATCCAGACGCTGCGCGTGAAGTACAAGGCGCACGTCGAAGATCACGACTACCCGAAGAAGATCACCATTAACGAGGGCGACAAGGTCCTCATCTCCGAGACCCGCCCGATGTCGAAAGACAAGCGCTGGCGCGTCGCGAAGGTCCTCGAGCGCGCGGTTCGCGTCTAAGCATTTCGCCACAACGGAGCTCTACTTTTTATGATTCAGATGCAGACGGTGCTCGACGTTGCTGACAACTCGGGCGCGAAGAAGGTTTTTTGTTTCAAAGTGCTGGGTGGCAGCAAGCGCCAGTACGCCTCGATCGGCGACGTCATCGTCGTGTCGATTCGGGAAGCGTTGCCGAACGCCAAGGTGAAGAAGGGGGACGTGGCGAAAGCCGTGATCGTCCGCACCAAGCGCGAGCTCGGTCGCCCCGACGGCAGCTACATCAAGTTCGACGGCAACAGCGCCGTGCTGATCAATAAAGAAATGGAGCCGATCGGCACCCGCATCTTCGGGCCGGTTGCTCGCGAGCTGCGCGCGAAGAAGTTCATGAAGATCATCTCGCTCGCCCCCGAGGTTCTTTAAATGCAAAAGCTGAAAGTCGGAGACACCGTGCAGGTGACCGCGGGCGCCGAGCGCACGCAGAAGAGCAACCGGGGCAAGATCCTGGGGTTCGACAAGGTCAAGAACCGCGTCCGCGTCGAAGGTTTGCGGATGGTGAAGAAGCACGTCAAGAAGGGCCGCGATCGCGCCAACCCCGAGGGCGGCATTCTCGAGTCGGCCGGCACGATCGCGCTCGCCTCTCTTTCGTTTGTCTGCCCGAAGTGCGACAAGCCCACCCGCGTCGGGATGAAGATCACCGGCGAGAAGAAGTCGCGCGTCTGCAAGAAGTGCGACGCGACGATCGACTGAACCGAGAGCTACCATGGCTGACAACGAAGACTCCCCGAAAGACAAGAAGAAGCTCGTCGACGACGCCAAGGCCGCCGCGGATTCCAAGGCCAAGCGCGCTGCGCGCAAGAAGGGCAAGGAAGACCAGAAGAAGGCCGGCTTTGCCGCGAACATCGAGGAAGGTCTCGAGACCAAGCCGGCGCGCCTGAAGCTGCGCTACCGCAAAGAGATCGTGCCCGCGCTGATGAAAGAGCTCGGCTTCAAGAACCCCAACGAGGTTCCGAAGCTCGAGAAGATCGTCGTCAACATGGGCCTCGGCGAGGCGCTGGCGAACAACAAGATCATGGAATCCGCCGTCGACCAGCTGCAGGCGATCACCGGCCAGAAGCCGATCATCACCCGCGCACGCAAGTCGATCGCGAACTTCAAGCTGCGCCAGGGGCAGGCCATCGGTGCCGCCGTGACGCTGCGCAATGACCGCATGTACGAGTTCCTCGACCGTCTCGTGAACGTGGCGCTTCCGCGCGTGCGCGACTTCAAGGGCGTCTCGAACAAGGCGTTCGACGGCCGCGGCAACTACACGCTGGGCGTTCGGGAACAGATCATCTTCCCGGAAATCAACTACGACCAGATCGAGAAGGTGAAGGGCCTCAACATCAGCATCGTCACCACGGCCCGCACCGACGAACACAGCCTCGCGCTGCTCAAGCATTTCGGAGTTCCCTTCCGCCAGGCGTAGCAATGGCGGTTTTCATGCCCTTCTCGAACTGCCGGGGTTGTCCCGGTAAGCGAGGGTGGCCCCACGCAGAATCTGTTGGTGGAGTGATCAAATGCCGGTGAATGACCCCGTTGGAGACATGCTGACCCGCCTGCGCAACGCTTCGCGTGCGCGCCACGACAAAGTCGTGCTGCCGGGCTCGGTGATGAAAGAGCAGGTTGCCCGCGTGCTGAAGGAAGAAGGCTTCATCGCCGACTACGCGACCCACCAGCGCAAGCCGCAGAACGAGCTCACACTGATGCTGAAGTACGGCCCCGATCGCGAGCCCGTGATCACCGGCATCAAGCGCGTCAGCAAGCCCGGCCTTCGCCGCTTCACCGCCGCCCGCAACATTCCCCGCGTGCTCGGCGGCATGGGCATCTCGATTCTCTCGACCTCGCGTGGCGTCATGGTCGATCACGAAGCGCGCAAGCAGAAGGTCGGCGGCGAGCTCCTCTGCACCGTCTACTAAAGGAACCACGACCATGAGCCGCATCGGAAGAATGCCCATCAAGCTCGAGGACAAGGTGAAGGCCCAGATTTCGGGCGGCACCGTGGCCTTCGAAGGGCCCAAAGGAAAGCTCAGCGTCAAGCTGCCCAACCCTGAGATCCAGGTCTCAGTGAAGGACAACGTGATGTCGGTGGCCCGCCCCAGCGAGTCGCGTCAGCACAAGGCGCTGCACGGCCTCACCCGCACCATCCTCGCCAACGCGGCCCACGGCGTGTCGAAGGGCTGGGAAAAGCAGCTCGCGATCCGCGGCGTCGGTTTCCGCGCCGAAGTGAAGGGCAAGCAGATTCACTTCGCGCTCGGCTTCTCGCACCCGGTGGTGTTCCCGCTTCCCGAGGGCGTGACGGCCGAAGTCGGCAAGACGCCTCGCACCGAAGAGTCGCTGCCCACGCTCGACCTCACGCTGAAGTCCGTGAACCGCGAGCTGCTGGGAATGACGGCGGTGAAGATTCGTGCGCTGCGCCCGCCCGAGCCGTACAAGGGCAAGGGCATCAAGCTCTCGACCGAGAAGGTTCGTCGCAAGGAAGGCAAGACGGGTACGGCGTAAGCCAACCCCAATCATCCGCGGCGGGAAGGCCCCATCTGCCGCGGAAGGAAAGGAAAACGACAATGTCCAAACCAAACTCCCGCCTCACCCGAAAGCTGCGCATCC
>JAYUXE010000943.1:0-3469 GCA_043753165.1 Archangiaceae bacterium
GATCTGGTGCTCGCGCCGGCCGCCGACGCGGTTCGCCTGGTGGTTCCCGGCACCACGCCGTTCGAGATTTCAAAGCTCGCGTGGGCGACGAGCGTGGCCGGCACGTCGGTGCAGTCAGAGACGATTCTCGGCACGGTCACCTGCACGCGCACGATGATGTTCGGCACGACCGTGATGCAGCTGGGCACCCCCGGCAAGGTGAACGAGAGCTGCTTCGAATACTCGGTGGATCCGATTCCGGTGAGCTTCACCGACATCTCGACGTCGTCGACCGTGCTCGTCACAGGCGACGCGGCGTTGGGCACGCTCGACTTGTCGGCAGCGCCTTTCACCTACTTCAAGACTCCGTTCAGCACGCTCAAGGCGTCGACCAATGGGTTCGTCACGTTCGGCACCGCCAACAACTCGGCGCTCGACGGGAACCGAATCGCGCCCAGCACCACCGCGACGGACAAGGGCAGCCTGGCCATCTTCTGGGACGACCTCGACTCGAGCGACACGCAAGCGAACAGCAACGTCTACTGGAAGCGCATGGCGATGGGCGCGGACCCGGCGAACCCCGCGCCGCACTGGATCATTCAGTGGTCGCACTACATGCGCTACATCTTCACGCCGCCGCTGATCGAGGACGACTTCAACTTCCAGATCAAGCTCTTCGACTCGGGCGTCATCGAGTACCACTACGGGACGATGTTCAGCAGCCCGCTGCGCTTGTGCGGCACCACGCCGTGCAACTACGGCACAGGCTTCGAAGCGACCGTGTGGATGGAAATGCTCACCGGGGCCGCCGCGCTGCCGATCGGCATCAACCAGCCCGTCATTCAGCCAGACACCGCCTACCGCTTCATTCCCAAGCCGTAGCCAGAGGACGACGACATGAACTTCAAAGCCATCAGTCTCGTCGCCGTCGCCCTGCTCGTCGGATGCAACGGCGAGTCGAAGCTCGAGCCGCTGCCTGCAGCCCCAACAATCTCTTCCTTCAAGGCTTCGACCGCTGTCGCGCCGAAGGGCGGGAAGGTGACGCTGACGTGGGCCACTGCGGACGCGGTGACCGTCGAAGTGAACCAGGTGGGCACGGGCACGCTGGCGGGCGTCGACAACAAGGCGGCGGGCTCGGTCGAGGCCACCGTCAACGCGGATTCACTGTTCGTGTTGTCGGCCGTGAACTCGCGCGGTGCAAAGGCGACGGCGCTGGTGACGGTTGGCCTCGAAGGCGGCAGCACGCAGGCGTCATTCTTCGCCCTGCCCTCGACCATCGTCGCCGGCGGAGCCGCGACGCTCGTCTGGAACGCACCCGGCGCGAAGACCATCACCCTCACCCCGGCCGGCGGCACCGCGCTCGACCTGAAGATGCAGGGGGATCTCGGCTCGGTCGAAGTGAAGCCTGCGGCGACCACCGTCTACACACTGAACGCGGACGGCACGACGAAGACGGTCACGGTTGCCGTCAGCCAGGCAATTGCCAGCTTCACCGCCAGCAAGAGCCTCGCGCTTCCGGGCGACACCATCACGCTCACCTGGAAGACCAGTGGCGCGACGAAGGTTACCGTGACGACGCCCGGCAAACCGGCGCTGGCAACCGAGACGGACCCCGCGAAGACGGCCGACGGCTCGGTGATGACGGTGCTTCCGAACCTGCCGCTGGGCTCCGTCGTCTCGTTCACGCTCACCGTCGAAGGCGCCGGCATGGTGCAGAAGATCGTGGTCGGCGTGACGCTGTCGAAGGATCCGCTGATCAAGACGTTCACCGCGCCGGAATACGCGCGGCTGGGAGCCAAGTTCTCGCTGGCGTGGACGACCGAGAATGCGGACCTCGTCGTGCTGTCGACGGGCGGCGTCGTCTTCTGGTCATCGACGCAGGCCAGCCAGGCGACCTCGGGAAGCCTGCTGCTCGACGCTCCTGCGGTCGCGACGACGTACACGCTGACCGCAAAGAGCGCGTTGGGCGGCGCCGCCGTGACGAAGACGGTGTCGATCAACCCGGTCGGCGTGGTCACGGTCACCACGTTCACGGCGAATCCCACCGTCGTACCGGCGGGTGGAACGGCAGTCACCCTTTCGTGGAACGTGCCCAGTGCGCGCCGGGTGCGCATCACGGGCAGTGACGGACACACGGTCGCCACCGCGCGCGGGCCGATGGCCGAGATGGGCACCGCGATGGCGTTCCCGAACAAGGCGATCATCTACACCCTCGACGCCGACAACACGCTCGACGCGCCGGTGACGGCGACGCAGGCCGTGACCGTGACGACGCCGGCGCAGTTCGGCCCGGCGACGAACGGCCCGATCTTCGCCGGCAACCCGGTGACGATCGACTGGACGGTGGGTGGCGGCTCGGCGCAGCTGGTCGGGTACCCGCACGCGGACTTCGTCGCGAACGCCGCTTCGACGGGGTTCATCGACATCTCGACGACCGGCAAGAAGCTCGCGTTCACCCCTGGTGCAGACGACGCGACGCTGACGTTCACGCCGCCCGACTTCGAGTCCTTTCTCTACGGCACGCGGGTCACCGGGCCGGTGACGGTGTCGACCAACGGCTTCCTGGTGTTCGCGGCTTCCGCGTTGTCCCGCGCCACGACGGTTGCGATTCCCAACACGACCATCGAACGGAACTTCGTCGCCCCGCTGTGGACGAATCTGGAGCTCGGGGCGACTGGCCAGATCTTCTGGCAGGTGTTGAACGAAGCGCCCGAACGCACGCTGGTCGTGCAGTTCGACAAGGTGCGCGCGAAGTCCGACCCGACCAGCGAGCTCACCTTCCAGGCGAAGGTGCACCAGACGGGCGTGGTGACGTTCGAATACAAGAAGATCCAGGTCGCGATGCTGCCGGTGATCGTCAGCGGCGTGCAGGGCGTGGGTGGGGGTCTCGCGGTCGCCGGTATCGCCAGCAACTCGTCGCTGACGCTGTACGGCCCGAAGACCGCACCACTGACGGCGACTTTTCAGTCGGCCTCGACGGTGGGTGGCTTCATCAAGGTGATGGGGGGCTATCTCAAGGCCGAGTACACGCCGCCGCAGTTCATCGGCACGGGCGCGGTCACCATCACCGAGGTGCTGTACCAGCCGAACGCGGCGATCGCGACGACGGGTGAATGGTTCGAGGTGAAGAACTCGACCAGCCTTCCGTTGAACCTGAACGGTTGGACGATCGACTTCGGGGGCGGCTCGACGCACGCCATCACCACGTCGGTGCTCGTGCCGGCCAACGGAACCATCGTGCTTGGCCAGTCGGTTGCGGGCCCGCTGAACGACAATGTCGCGACGGCGTACCAGTACGGCACCCCGTTCGTGATGACCGAACCGACCGGCAGCGTGCAGCTGCGCATCGGCACCTTCGCCGCGACGTCGGCCTGGAACTCGGCCACGGCGGAAAACGGCGGCCAGGGCATCAGCGTCGGAGTCGACACCGGCCTCTATCTGCGTTCCACCGACACTTCGACCACCGCGCCGCACGGGCTCACGTGCAGCA
>JAYUXE010000944.1:0-8051 GCA_043753165.1 Archangiaceae bacterium
CTGCAGCAGCTGCAGCGGCGAAGGAAACACCGCGTGCGTTCGCCCGTGCAACGTCACCGTGTCGCCGTGCTGCGCCGCGAGCCCCAGCTTGATCCGCGCCGCCTGCTTCATGTTGATCCGCGCAGCGATCATCCCCCACGCCGCCGCGTCATACGGCGACGGCTTCGCCGCGGTGAAGAACCCGGGAAACTCGCTTTGCAGCCTTCCCACCACCGGGTCCTGCCTTCCGACCTTCGCCCACGCCTTTGCGTCCGCCTCGAGCCCCAGCATCCGCGACACCTGCTTTCGCACCGCCGCGACGTCATCCGTGCCTTCGATGTCCGCGAAGATTTTCCCTTCGCTTTCCCTCAAGCCCACCGCCACCGCCTCGAAGGTGCGATCGAGCCGGAACGCCAGCGTCAGCTGCTGCGCGTCGGCCACCGCCATTCCGCTGCCCGGCGTGAAGCCCGAGAAGAAGTCGGACGATGCTCGAAGAGAAAAGCCTGCCGGGTTCTGCCAGTAGATTCGTTTCATGGGGTGAACCCTACGAACCCGCAATGACAGCGTTATGTCAGGGTTTGTCGAAGGGCGTAAGTGCGCTAGGCAGCGGCAATGCGTCGCATGGGGTGGATCTGCCTGGCCCTCGCGGCCGGCCTGTCGGCGTTGACGCTTCGGCTCGGCTTCGTGCTCGACGATTACCTGCAGCTGGCGCTCACCGATGGGGTGCAGCTGCCCAAACGCACGCTCGATTACTTCACCTTCGTGCGTTCGCCGGCCGACGTGCACGCCTTCGTCGACCGCGGCCCGCTGCCGTGGTGGACGTTGCCCGAGCTGCGCTTGAGCTTCTTTCGCCCGCTGTCGTCGGCGCTGATGTACTTCGACCACACGGTCTTCCGCGGCGCCGCCTGGCTGCACCACGTGCACTCGGGGCTCTGGTTTCTGGCGCTCGTGCTGGCGATGACGGCGCTCTACCGCCGCGCGCTTCCTGCGACATCGGCGGCGCTCGCGCTGCTGCTCTTCACGCTCGACGACGCGCACATGATGCCGGTCGCCTGGCTCGCCAACCGGAACTCGCTGGTCAGCGCGGTGGCCTGTGTGCTCGGCCTCGTGGCGCACCTGAGGTGGCGCGAAGAAAACTGGGCGCCGGGTCGATGCCTCGCGTGCGCCGGGCTCGCGGTCGGACTCAGCGGGGGAGAATCCGCGCTTGCCTTCACCGGCTACTTCGCCGCGTACGAGCTGTTTCGCGGAAAAGGGTGGAAGGAGGCCGCGCGCGGATTCGTGCCCTTTCTCTGCGTGCTCGTCGTGTGGGCCGTGATCTACCGCGGCCTCGGGTACGGCGCGTACGGCTCTGGCACCTACCTCGACCCGGGCCGCGATCCCCTCGGCTACCTGCAGGCCGCGCTGCCCAGGCTCCTGGCCCTGCTCGCAGCGCTGACCCTCAAAGTCACCAGCGACCTCTGGCTGCTGCTGCCCCACACGCGTCCGTACCTCGTCGTCGCGGGTCTCGCCGGCTGTTCGCTGCTCGCCTTCACCCTTCATCGCCTCTGGCCGCGGCTCACCGCCGACGACCGCCATGCGGTTCGCTGGCTCTCGCTGGGAGCGGTGGCTGCCGTCGTCCCCGGCCTCGCCACGTTTCCCCTCGACCGCATGCTGCTCGCCGCTTCCGTCGGCGCGATGGGGGTCTTCGCCATTCTCTTGCGCGCCGCGTGGACGGCGCCGAAGCGCGCGTGGGCCGTCGTCGGTTGGTTGGGCCTCTTGAATCTCGCGTTGCCGCCGCTGTCGTGGCTCGTGTCGACCAGCATCATCGATCGCTACGCGCGCAGCAGCGAGCAGGCCGTGCTGTCCGAGCCGACAGAACGGTTCGAGGGCAGGGTGGTGCTGCTCACGGCGTCAGATCCCGCTCCAGCCATCTACGGTCCGCTGTACCTCGGGCAGCACGGGCGGCCGCGGCCCGACCGCTGGTGGACGCTGTCGATGTCGCCGCAGGGCCACCGCGTCACCCGCGTCGGCGAGAAATCGCTTGAGCTTTCCGTCGTCGACGGCCGCCTGCTCGACACCGTCTTCGAGCAGCTGATGCGCAGCGACGCGTTCGGCTTCACGCCCGGACAATCGGTGCAGCTCGACGGGCTCCGCATCGAAGTGCTCGCCGTCGACGAAGGGCATCCGACGCGCCTGCGCGCCGACTTCGACCTGCCGCTGAATGCGCACCGCCTGCTCATCTGGAAGAACGGAACGTTCGTCGAAATCACGGCTCCTTTGCTGAACGAGACGCTCACGCTTCCGCCCGAGCCGCCGCTGTTCGAGCTCGCGTTTCGAAACAGGTAGAGTCCGCGGCCCATGTTCACCGCCCTGCTGCTGACGATCGCCGGCCAAATCTCAGAGCCGCCCCCGCCGCCGGCGGTGGGCGTGACGCCGCCGGCTTTCTTCGACGAGGCGCTCGTCTGGGACAGCACCCAGAATGCGCCGCTGCTCGGCCGCGAGAAGAAGGTGCTGGGCCGCCTCGAATTCTATGAACGCGTCGGCCGCCTCGACCTCGTCGCCGCCAGCAACTCAGCGATGCACCGCCGCATCGGCTTCGCAGTCGCCAGCGGCGTGCTCGCCGTCACCGGTGTCGTCGCCGGAATCGTGATGCTCTCGAAGTCCCCCAACATGAACTCGGCCTTCTGCGTCGACAGCGTCGACAACTACAACTTCTGCAACACGCAGAACCGGTTTCAGCAGATTGGCGGCATCGTCTTCGTTGCCGCCGGCCTCGGCAGCGCCATGCTGCTCGCAACCATCGCGTACTGGCAGAGCCCCGAGGTCGTCGACCGCGACGAGACCATTCACCTCGTCTCTCAGTACAACGCGACGCTGCTGAAGAAGCTGCGCGACGTGCCCAACTCGTTGCGCTGGATGCCCGCCGTCTCGCCCGAAGGCGGGATGCTCGCCGTGTCCGGCCGATTTTGATCCCGGGCCGGGGGGGGCAGCGACAGCACCGGCCCCCGTCATCATCCGCGGCAAGCGGTGAGCGTGATAGACGCGCCGGCATGAGCCGAGCCGCCATCACCGACCTCTACCGAATCGATGACCTGCTGGAGCCCGAAGAACGGGCTGCCCGCGACACCGTCGCCGCCTTCGTCGACAAAGAGTATTTGCCGATCGTCGGCAAACACTTTCGAAACGGTACCTTTCCGGTGGAAGTCATCCCCCGCCTCGCCGAGCTCGGCGTCTTCGGAGCGACCCTCAAAGGCTACGGCTGCGCCGGCCTCAACAACATCACGTACGGCCTCATCCTCCAGGAGCTCGAGCGCGGCGACTCGGGCCTTCGCAGCTTCGCGTCCGTGCAGAGCTCGCTCTGCATGTTCCCCATCTACACCTACGGCTCCGACGAGCAGAAAGAACGCTGGCTGCCCGGCATGGCGAAGGGCCAGCTCATCGGCTGCTTCGGCCTGACCGAGCCCGACTTCGGCTCGGACCCCGGCGGCATGCGCACCCGCGCGAAGAAAGACGGCGACCACTACGTGCTCAACGGCTCAAAGACGTGGATTACCAACGGCACCATCGCCGACGTCGCCATCGTCTGGGCCAAGGTCGACGACGGCGGGCACGAGAGCATCCGCGGCTTTCTGGTCGAGAAGGGCATGCCCGGCTACAAGGCCGAAGAAATCAAAGGCAAGTTCTCGCTGCGCGCCTCATACACGGCCGAGCTTTCTTTTGCCGATGTCCGCGTCCCTTCGAAGAACATGCTGCCGAACGTGCAGGGCCTTCGCGGGCCCCTGTCGTGCCTCAACAACGCGCGCATGGGCATTTCGTTCGCGGTGATGGGCGCCGCCGTTGCGTGCTTCGAAGGCGCCCGCGAGTACGCGCTGTCACGCATCCAGTTCAACAAGCCCATCGCCGCCTTCCAGCTGACCCAGGAAAAGCTGGCCGACATGCTCCAGGAAATCGTGAAGGGCCAGCTGCTCGCGTGGCGCCTGGCGAAGTTGAAAGATCTGCACGGCAAGGTCAGCCCCGAACAGGTGTCGGTGTGCAAACGCAACAACGTGAAGGTCGCGCTCGACATCGCACGCGTCGCCCGAGGCATCTATGGCGCCAACGGCATCACCGACGAGTACCCACCCGTGCGCCACATGCTGAACCTCGAGTCCGTCTACACCTACGAAGGCACGCACGAAGTGCACACGCTCATTCTCGGCAAGGCCATCACCGGCATTGACGCGTTTCAGTAATGGCCTTCATCAAAAAAATACCGGTGCGGTTCGACGACGTGGACTTCGCGCGCGTCGTCTATTTCCCCAAGCTCTTCGGCTACTGCCACCAGACGTTCGAAGACTTCTTCGCCGAAGCCGTCGGCATCACGTACGCCCAGATGCTGCAGCAGCGGAAAGTCGGCTACCCCAGCGTCCACGCCGAAGCCGACTTCAAACGCCCGCTGCGCTTCGGCGACATCGTCCGCATCTCGATGGAAACCGTGAAGCTCTCGAGCAAGTCGATCACCAACCGCTATCAGCTGTTCTTGAACGACACCGCGACGCTCTGCTCCCAGGTCGAGATTGTCACCGTGCCCATCGACATGGACACATTCAAGGCAAGAGAAGTGCCCGAGGACGTGCGGATGGCGTTCCTCAACCACCTCACCGGACTCACCGTCTAAGCGCGCTTGATGGTGATCCAGGTCTCGGCTGCTGCCGATTCAGCAGCGGCTGGAGCGGCAGCCAGTGCTTCCGGCTCGTCCGCTTCCGCGTGCCGCGACGCAATCTCGGCCTCGGTGAGGAAGCCCACCGCCTGCCCGTCACGGTTCCAGAAGCGCACCGTCTTGTCGCTCGCCTCGAACAATTCCTTCGCCGTCTCGGGGGGCACCAGCGCGTGGTCGATCTTGTCCGGGTCCGGGCGCTCGACGACGGCGAGCTTTCCTTCTTCCAGCAGCTTCGCCTGCGCTTCCGACAGCTCGAGCCGCCGCAGCTTCTGCTTGCGGGTCACGAAGTAGAACGTCGTCGGCCCTGAATCGATCGCCACCTGCGCCGCCAGCACCTTTTCGCGAATGAAGCGGTCGAGCTGCACCTGCTTCTTCGCGTCGTTGCGCTGCGCTTCCTTGCTGCCCGGCAACGGCGGCAACTTCGGAATCCGCATCGGTGCGGCTTCGCGCGGAGGCCGTGACACCGGTGGAGGCCGGGCAGGCGCAGGCTTCGGCGCGGCAAACGACTGCGCGCGTGGCGGCGGCCGGTCACCCCGGGGCGGTGGCGCCTTCGATTTTTCTTCGTCGGCCTTCTTCGCCTGGTCCTCGGAAACAAGGCCGGCTTTGAGCAGTTTGTCTTTCAGGCTCTGCATGCGTTCGCGGCTTCTACCACTTGTTCATCGCCCTGCTAGGGTGCGCGCCCTTCCAGTGACTCCTTCGCGTACTGCCATCATTTTCCTGTTGCTCCTCGGCGCCTGCACCGACCCGGTCGACAAGGCGGCCAAAAAGCGCATCTTCTCGCCTGAAGACCCGCCCCAGGCCGTCGCCGCCGCGAGCCAGAAGCTCGCCCCTGAAGAGGTCGCCGACAACCCCGAGGTCGCCCGCCGCGTGCTCGGCATGGGGGCCGCCGAAGCCGTCGAACGCATCGGGGCCCACCAATTCACCGCCACCGTCAGCTACGAGTGGACGACTCCCGGCGCGAAGAACGTGCTCCTGAAAGAGACCCGCACCCTGCAGGCCGGCTCTGGAGGTGTCGGCGGTGATTTCCACGCCACCGTCGAGAACAGCCGCGACCAGGGCCTCGAAGTGATGCGCATCCAGAACAGGGTCTACGCGCGCAGCCGCTACGGGAAGTTTCGCCAGCGCCTTCGCGACCGCGGCATCGCCGAACGCATGCGCGAAGAGATGTACGGCGCCATCAAAGACTTCGACGCGCTCTTCCGCGGCCGCCTCAAGCTCACCGCCAACGGCACCGTCACCATCGAGGGCCGCACCGCCTGGAAGTACCAGGTCACCCTCGGCGAGCCGCTGCCCGAGAGGGTCACCCGGCTGCCGCCCATCGTCCCGACCCGCGGCGGCGTCGACGAGACCACGCAGCGCCGGCTCGCCTTTTACGAGCTGCGCACCCCCCGCACCCTGCAGGGCGAAGTCCTCGTCGATTCCCTCACGTCCGTCGTCCTCAAGACCCGCCTCGACGGCCGCATGAACGTGAAGCGCGAGGCCCGCTCGCTGGCCGATGGAGGCTCTGTTCCCTCAGGCGATGCCGAGCTCCGCCTCGTGCTCGACTCGCAGCTGCAGAACATCGGCAAAGAGCCGGCGCTCAAGGCCCCTCCTGACTTTCTTCCCGACCAGGACAAGCCTGAAGGCATCGCCGCCGCCCTCGAACGGTTCGGCATCGTGCGCGCCGGCTCCGATGGAGGCACCCACGGCCCCTCGGATGTCGTCCCCGACGAAGACGACGCGCCCTGACCCGGCTGTCGCGAAAGGTCCCTACAGCTCTGCTGTAAGCAGCGCGTCCGGCTCAGGAATTCGACTGGCCAGGCACTTGTAATACCTTGCGAGGAACACCGCAGCGCCGCTGTCCAAACCTGCTGTAACCGCGGGGAAACCTGCCTTCACGGGCGGGCTGCTTTTGGAGCCTTTGGCGCTGCGGTCTTCATCTTTCGGCCAAAAATTTGCGGGGTCGCCTCCGATCCCTACAATGCCCAATAGATGCGGCCCAGCCGCGTCCGACATGGCCGGTTGTTCAGGTGGATCAACAGAGAGGATTATCGACATGGATCGCAAGAGCTCGAACGCAGCGGTGGTGACGACGGAAGAAGTGACGACGGCGCTCAACAGCAACAGCCGCGTTGCCACCCAGGAAGAAGAGAAGACGCTGCGCATGCGGTACGGCTCGAAGGTCGAGCTCGGCCGCCCCCTGCCGAAGGCGGCGGGCAACAACGAAGAGCTCGGCGATGAACTGCTGCTCATCGAGATGCAGCTCTTCCGCGCGATGAAGGCGAAGCGGGCAGGGGTGGCGCAGGCCGCCGCGCCGTCGCCGACCCAGCGCAACGCCGCGAAGAACAAGATCGTGGCGGCGCTCAAGTCGAAGAAGAAGTAGCCGTCTCTTCGGCTCAGGCGCCCATCAACCGCACCAGTCGCTGTCCCACCCGAACCAGGTGGGCAGCGTCAGGGACGGTGGAAAGCACCCCTGCCCGGGCCGCCAGGCCCGAGAACCACGTGCCCAGGCCCGGGTTCCGGAAGTAGTCCTCGTCGAACTTGTCCCGCACCTCGTCCTGGAAGCCCGCGGCCACCACTGCCGCTCGAAGGGCCAGCGGAGCCGGGTCATCCACCCCCGTCAGAAATCCGCCCCGCGGAATTCCTACCATCAGCGCGCGCGTCAGCCGGTCTTCGTACTCCTCGGCCATTTCCTTTCGGGGCCCTCGCGTGCGCAGCTCGATGGCGTAGGGCAGCAGCGCCGCCGCGAACCGCAGGCGCGTCAAAGCGATGAACGCGTTGTGTCGCGCGGCTTCCTTCGCGAGCGCCGCAGGAATCAGCATCATCCGCTTGAGCCAACCGGCCTCGAGCGTGAACGCCGAGAAGAAAGCGCGCACCCCGGCGACCAGCACCGGCTCGATCAGGCGGCTGTTCCCGCGCGACCACAGCTGCGCCTCGCCGAAGTCCGCCAGCAGCTGCTCACAGGCGTCGAGCCCGCCCCGCCGGTCGACCGTCAGGTGTACCTCGTCGGGCAGTCGCACCGCCGCCACCCGCGCAGGGCCGTCGTGCAGGACGAGTCGCGTCGACGGCAACTGCAGCGCGTCGAACGTGCGGTCGACCGCCCCTCGAAGCTCTTCTTCGCGGAAGTACTGCATCAGATGCGGCGCCGTGCCCAGGTGCTGCAAATCGTGCAGCCGAGCCGTCGAAGGCTTCAGCAGCGGGTCGATTCGCTTCAACGCGTAGCCCAGCAAATCGCGGTACGCGTCTTCGGTCGCCAGCAACAGCTTCTCCGCGGCGGTCGGCCAGCCTACGGGCTTCGGTTCCCCGTTCGTCCCGACAGCGGTCGAGGGCTCGATGGTTCTGCTCCGCGTCGTGTCTGCCGTGCGGATGTTCGCCTCGACGACCTGCGCCCAGGCGCCCTGGCGTTCCCACAACG
>JAYUXE010000945.1:0-3468 GCA_043753165.1 Archangiaceae bacterium
GGGCGCTTCACGGCGGGCATGCTCACGCAAAACGGCTACCTGGTGGCGCCTTCGTTCGGGAGGGCGACCGTGTATCCAACCGTCATCCCGGCGACGAACTACACGCAAGGCAAAGCACTGGCGGTGGACTCGTATGCGACGCTGACGGGCTTCCCCAGCCAGCTGCCGTACGGCGTCTGCACCAGCATCGTTCTGAGCGCGAACGCGGGGGCGCTGGACGACACGACCCTGACGCGCAGTGTGGCGGGCGGCGCCATCGGCTTCAGCCAGGGCTTCAACTGTGCCGGTACGATGAGCCCGGTCATCCTCGCGGGGACGAAGTCGGTGAACGTGAAGGTCCGCACCCTGTCGGGCGGCACGATTCGCGTCGCGGGCAACCCCAACGTGCTTCGGTTCACCGACGTTCCGGTGACCTTGATTCGGGCCGACGGCGGCGCTGCTTGCCTCGGGCTGGGGGCCGCGTGTGCCGGGGATTCCGTCTGCTGCACGGACGACTGCGACAACGTGCTGGGCTGCCGGTAGAAAGGGCGTTTTCGAAGGGCTTCACGGGCGTTGATTCCCTCTGAAACGGGGGGTACGAACCCCTCGAAAATGTCCGACGACACGACTGAAAATCCGCCCGCGCCGCCGCCTCCTGCGGCACCTCCGTCTTCTTCTGGCCCGGCGGGCAACATCGCCCCGGTGATGCTCGAAGACGAGATGGAGAAGAGCTATCTCGACTACTCGATGAGCGTCATCGTCGGGCGCGCGCTGCCCGACGTTCGCGACGGCCTGAAGCCCGTGCACCGCCGGGTGCTGTACGCGATGGCCGACCTTTCGAACACGTACAACCGCGCGTACAAGAAGTCGGCGCGCGTGGTCGGCGACGTCATCGGCAAGTACCACCCGCACGGGGACGCCTCGGTCTACGACGCGATCGTCCGCCTCGCGCAGCCCTGGTCGATGCGGTACCCGCTGGTCGACGGGCAGGGGAACTTCGGCTCGGTCGACGGCGATTCGCCGGCAGCCATGCGTTACACCGAAGTGCGCATGGAACGTCTGACCGACTTCATGCTCGCCGACCTCGACAAGGACACCGTCGACTTCGGGCCGAACTACGACGGCACGCTCAGCGAGCCGCTGGTGATGCCGGCGCGTTTCCCGAACCTGTTGATCAACGGCAGCGACGGCATCGCGGTCGGCATGGCGACGAAGATTCCTCCGCACAACATGGGCGAGGTCATCGACGCGACGCTGCACTTGATGGAGAACAAGAACGCGAACGTCCTCGACCTGATGAAGTTCGTGCCGGGCCCCGACTTCCCGACTGCCGGCTTCATCAGCGGGCGGCAGGGCATCTTGAACGCGTACACCACGGGCCGCGGCATCATCTCGCTGCGCGCGCGGGTGGAAATCGAGACGGAAAAGCGCAACGACCGCGAGCGCATCGTCATCAACGAGATTCCCTTCCAGGTGAACAAGTCGCGGTTGATCGAACGGATCGCCGAGCTCGTCACCGACAAGAAGCTCGAAGGCGTCAGCGACGTGCGCGACGAGTCCGACCGCGACGGCATGCGCATCGTCGTCGACCTGAAGCGCGATGCGATTGCCCAGGTGGTGCTCAACAACCTGTTCGCGAACACCCCGATGCAGACGACGTACGGCATTCAGCTGCTGTCGATCGACCAGGGCCAGCCGCGCACGATGTCGCTGAAGGAAATTCTCGAGAAGTTCATTCTTCACCGCCGCGAGGTCGTCACCCGCCGCAGCCGCTACGAGCTGCGAAAGTCGAAAGACCGGCTGCACATCGTCGAAGGTCTGCTGGTCGCGCAGTCGTTCATCGACCAGGTCATCGCGGTCATCAAGGCGTCGAAGGACACCGACGAAGCGCGCTACGGCCTGATGCACATTCTGTCGCCCGTGCTGCAGCAGCACCCGAGCTACAAGAATCTGCCGTTGATCGACGTGCCAGCGGTTCGCCGTCACATGGACGAGCTGGTGGTTCGCGCCAGCGCCGAGGTCAGCACGTACACCAAGGTCGCCTACGACTACCTGTCGGGCGGCTTCTCGGAAATCCAGGCGAACAACATTCTCGAGATGCGGCTCGCGCGGTTGACGAACATGCAGCGCGACGAGCTCTTCAAGGAAATGATCGAGCTCTTGAAGGACGTCGCGCGGCTCGAAGACATCTTGCAGAACGAGTCGAGCCTGCTGAACGTCATCCGCGGTGAGCTCAAAGAAGTGCGCGAGATGTTCGCCGATGAACGGCGCACGGAAATCACGGGCGACGTCAGCGAGCTGTCGACCGAAGACCTGATTGCCGAAGAGGCGATGGTCGTGACGCTGTCGCACGCAGGCTACGTGAAGCGCAGCGCCGTCACCGAGTACCGCGCGCAGCGTCGCGGTGGCCGCGGCAAGACGGGAGCGACCACCAAGGAAGACGATTTCGTTTCCGACCTGTTCGTCGCGTCGACCCACGCGTACCTGATGCCAATCTCGAGCCGCGGCAAGCTGTACTGGCTCAAGGTGCACGAGATTCCGGCGGCCAGCCGCACGGCGCGCGGGAAGCCCATCATCAACCTCGTTCAGTTCGCCGACGGCGAGAGCCTGGCGCAGGTGCTCGTCACCAAGGACTTCCCCGAGAACAAGTTCGTGTTGTTCGTCACGCGCAAGGGCGTGGTGAAGCGCACCGACCTGAGCGCGTTCAGCAACGTTCGCAACAACGGCCTCATCGCGCTGGGCATCGAAGACGGCGACGTGCTGGTCGGCGTGAAGATTACGGACGGCACGAAGGACGTGCTGCTCTCGACCGCGCAGGGCATGAGCATTCGGTTCGCGGAAGAAGAAGTGCGCTCGATGGGCCGCACCGCGTACGGCGTGAAGGGCATCACCCTCGACGCGGACGACGCGGTGGTCGGCGCGGAAGTGGTCGACAAGGGCGCGACGATTCTCACCGTCACTGAGAACGGCTACGGCAAGCGCACCGAGGAATCCGAGTACCGGGTCCAGGGCCGCGGCGGGAAGGGCATCATCGACATCAAGACCACGGATCGAAATGGTCCGGTCGTCGGCGCGGTGCAGGTGAAGGACGACGACGAGGTGATGCTGGTGACCTCGGGCGGCGTGTTGATCCGCATGGGCGTCAAAGAGATCTCCGTCATCGGCCGCAACACCCAGGGCGTGCGGTTGATCACGCTCGACGACGCTTTGCAGAAGGTGGTGGGCATCTCGCACCTGCCCAAGGAAGAGGCGGTGGAAGGCGAAGTGCCTGCCAGCACGCCGACGCCGCCGCCGGTGGCACCTGAAGAACCACCAACCGAGTCGTGAGTGATCTTGCTCCCTCTCCCTGAACAGGGAGAGGGTCGGGGTGAGGGGACTAGTTCCTGATCTCCTCGCCAGCCGAAGGTGGCACGACGATCGCCTCGAGGTCACCCTACACCGCGCGACCGATCGCGCGACCCGACGCGAGCGAAGCGATCGCCGCCAGAG
>JAYUXE010000946.1:0-3467 GCA_043753165.1 Archangiaceae bacterium
CGCCCGCCACACGTGCGCGGGAACCTTTCCGGACGGCGCTTCGAACGGGGCCGGGGGAAGCTTTCCAGACAGCGCTTCGTACGCAGTGGTGGCGAACGCGAACTGGTCGGTGCGCGCATCGGTGGGGCGGCGCTCGCTTTGTTCGGGCGCCATGTAGCCGGGCGTGCCTGCGATCACGGCGACGGGCGCTGGCGTGGCGAGCTCGGGCCGCACTGCATCCGCCCACGATGCGTGCGCGAGGCCGAAGTCGGTGACCGCGATGCGGCCGTTGTCGCCGATGAGCACGTTCTCGGGCTTGAGATCGCGGTGCACGAGGCCCGCGTCGTGCGCGGCTTGAAGTCCCTTGCCGACCTCGATCATCACCTCGAGCTTCTCGAGCCACGGATGCGGTTTCGCGAGCCACTCGCGCAGCGTCGAACCGCGGATCCATTCCATCGCGACCCACGGCTGTTCTCCGTGCATGCCGGCATCGAAGACGCTGACGACGTTCGGGTGGCTGACCTGCGCCATCGCGCGCGCCTCGCCGAGCAGCCGGCCCATCGCCTGGTCGTCATCGCGCGGCAATCGCTTGAGCAACTTCAAAGCGACCTGCCGGTTCAGCTGCGGATCTTTCGCGAGGAAGACCTCGCCCATGCCGCCCGCGCCGAGCTTCTCGACGATGACGAAGCGATCGATCTTCGAGCCGATGAGGCCCGGGTGGTTCTTCGCCGGCTCGTCTTCGCGCAGGGTGTCCAATCGCTACTTCCCGCCCGCGCGAAAGGTCTCGGGGTCGATGCCGGATCGCGAGAGCCAGCGGTACAGCTGCCGGGGGTAGGTGTTCAGCTTTCGCGCGGCTTCGGCGACGTTGCCATCGGCCGCGACCAGCGCGGCTTCGAGGGCTTCCTTCGCCGGCACCACGCCGCGCTCGGGCTTGTCGCCTTCTTCGACTTCGTTCGGCGCATCGAGCTCGGCGCGGCGTTCGGGCTGCTCGAGCACGCCCAACACCTCGTCATCGATCACGATCTCTTCGCCCGAATGCGCCGCGCGCTGCAGCACGTTGCGAAGCTGGCGAATGTTGCCGGGCAGCGAATGGTTCAGCAGTATGCGGCCCGCGGAAGGAGACAGGCTCGCCTTCTTCACGCCGAGGCCTTTGAGCAGCGTCGCGATGAGAATGCCAAGGTCTTCGCGGCGGCGGCGCAGCGCGGGAAGGCTGACCACGAAGCCAGCGAGGCGGTGCAGCAGATCAGATCGGAAGTCGTCGCCTTCCTGCATCAGGAACCGGTTGGTGGCCGCGAGCCAGCGCACGTCGAGCTCTTGCGTCTTCGTGCCACCCAGCGGAGTCACCTTGCTCGTCTCGAGCACGCGCAACAATTTTGCCTGAGCGACGGGCGTGAGGTTGCCGACCTCGTCGAGCATCAGCGTGCCTTTCTGCGCGCGGGTGATTTCGCCGATGCGGGGCTCGGTGGCCCCGGTGAAGGCGCCGCGCTCGTGGCCGAACAAGGTGGACTCGAAGAGGCTGTCGGGAATCGCGCCGCAGTCGACGGCGACGAGGGGGCCGGTTCGGCCGCTGGCCTGGTGAAGCGCGTTCGCGACGACGTCTTTGCCAGTGCCGGTTTCGCCGACAATCAGCGCGGGCTGGTGGGTGGCGGCGACTTTCGAGAGGCGGCGGTACTGCTCGCCGAGCTCGGGGTTGAAGGTGCGCAGTGTTCCAAGCGTCGCCTTGCCGAGCACGTGGTTCGCCTGGGCCTGCGGGGCTTCGCGGTAGACGAGGGCGGTGCGGCCGAGCTCGATCAAGTCGCCCGACTCGAGGTCGGCCTTGCCGTCGACGCGCACGCCGTTGACCCACGAGCCGTTGCTGCTGCCGAGGTCGCGGAGCACGGCTCCATTTTCGGAGGCGGTGATCTCGGCGTGGTCCGTCGACACGCGGGGATCCTTCAGCGTGAAGCGGCCCTTCTCGACCGTGTCGGCGTCGCCCCGGCCGAAGACGAGCTTGCTGCCGGGCCACGCGACCACGAGCGCGGGGGGCGAAAGCACGTCGTCGTAGTGGAGGACCACGCTCAGCAGGCGAACCAGCGGCGCGTGCTCTGCGCCCACGACCTCTTTCAACGTACCCGGCATCGGCGACTTTCTAGCTCACCGCGTGCCGTCGCAGAGGCATGAACGTTGCTGTGCGCCGAAGAATGGTTTCTCTGAGCGTCAAGCGCCTGGCCGATGGGTGCGTGGTCGTTTCGCTGGGCAAGGCGCAGCTGCTGGCGGTGCGGGCCGATGGGGGGAAAATCGAGTTCTTTGAGCCGAATGGCGAGCAGTACGGCACGGGCGACCGGGTGGCGCTGGGCATCGGTTGGAGGCGGCTCGAGATCGCCACCCAGGGTCAAGTGAGGCTGGGCGAGGCGGCCAGGGTGGCCCTTCAGTCTCGCGACAGTGTCCCGCGACAATGAGCCCGCACGAATTTCCGGGTCCTCTCGTCCTTTTGAGAATTGAAGCCCTGATTCTCCCAGGAGCACGCCCATGGCCGTCGAACGCACGTCTACCCGCCGCACCCCTTCGCCGGTCATCCCTTCGCTGGTGCCGCGCACGACGCCGGGGACGACTCCGACCGAGCGGCGCCGAGCAGGGTTTGCCGATGGGTCGAGCTTCGAACGGCGTGGCGCGGCGGCGACGACGCCCCTCTGGGCTCAGGGCGACCCACGGTGGGGCGGGCGGACGTTGGGCAGCAGCTCGTCGATTGGAGCAGCAGGCTGCGCGATGACGGCGACCGCGATGGCGGCGTCGCAAATCTCCGGACGGCAGATCGACCCTGGCCAGCTCGACGCGGCCCTGGATCGCAACGGGGGGTACAACCGCAACTCGTTGAACTGGGATCGCGCGGCCCAGCAGTACGGCCTCGGCATCCAGCAGCAGGACATTCGAACCACGGGCGGGATGAACGCGGTCAATGCGCAGCTCGACGCGGGCCGGCCGGTGGTGCTGGGCGTCGACTACAAGGCAGGCAGCCGCGGCGGAGCCAACGGCACGGACCACTGGATCACCCTCACGGGCCGCACGCGCGACCCGCAGGGCAACAGCGTCTACACCGCGAATGATCCCGCGGGCGGCCGGCAGATCACGATGCGCGAAGTGAACGGTCGCCTCGTGGAACAGAGTCCTCCGGCGAGCCGCCGCCCGTACACCAGCGCGGGCCCGGCGCGGACCTTCACCGGCGGCAGCAGCGCCGCCGGCGATCGGTATGATCCCGCGACACCTGCCGCGGCGACCCCTGCCGCGACGACCCCTGCGGCGACGGCGCCGGCGGAAGCCCCGGCCGCGTTCAACGGCCGCTACGCGCCGGCGGCTGCGGGTGAACCGCTGCGCATCGGCAACAAGGGCCCCGCGGTGACCGAGCTGCAGAACCAGCTCAACACCCTCGGAGCGAATCCTCCACTTTCCGCCGACGGCATGCTCGGCCCGAAGACGCAGGCCGCGATGCAGCAGCTGCTGAACAGCAACAC
>JAYUXE010000947.1:0-3465 GCA_043753165.1 Archangiaceae bacterium
CATAGGGTCCGTAGCGGGTGAGCAGCGGGTCCAGCGCATGAAGTGCGCGAATCGCGGTCGCGGGCGAGGCGTGCTCGAGCACCACGAACAGATTGAAGCGTTCGATGGTGAGCTGGGCAAAGCGGTCGGCCGTGAGCTCTTCATTCCATTCTTTGGCGATGCGCAGGTACCACTCGGCATGCCGAGCGCGCGCCACCACTGCCAGACCATCGGCCTCGAGCTGGGCCGCCGCGAACGCGCGAATGGCTTCCGGGATGCGGAAGCGAATGCGGCCCGGCTGTTCGTTCGCGAAGCCCGAGCACAACAACGCGCGCTGCAGCAGCTTCTCGAGCACTTCACCCGCGCGGTCCTTGTCGAGCTCGAGCAGGTATTCGACGGCGTCATCCGTGAATCCCCCGCGGCACACCGAGAGCCGCACCAGCGCGCGGCGTTCGCCGGTCGTCAGCTGATCGAAGCTCCAACCCATCGCCTCGTGCAGCGAAATGACCCCCGCCATCTTCAGGTTCGGCAAAGCCGCGGCCTGCGTGCCCAGGAGCTCAATCGCCAGCGGGTTGCCTTCCAATGCCTGGCACAACGCCGCCGCCTTTTCTGCGCCCAGCGTTTCCGATGCCTTCAGGCCCAGCAGCCGCGCCGCTTCGCCTTCGTTCAGCCCGGACAGCGGCAACACGCGTTCGTTTTCGATTCCCAGCGGCGTCGCGCGCGTCACCAACACGCAAAGGTCCGCTGCCCTCGCCAGCCACGGCGCAATCGACGGCAGGTCCGCGTTGAAGTTGTCGAGCACCAGCAGCGCCGGGCCCTGCCCAGCCAGCCGTTCTCCGAGCTCGATCATCATCTGCTCGGCCGTCGCGCTGATCGCGGTGGGCTCGAGGCCGCTGCTGAACGTGACCGCGCGACACAGTGCCTGCGGCGTGTACACGTCGACGCAGTTCACCTGCCACACGTTGTCCTTCCACTTCGGACCTTCGAGCTCGACGAAGCGCGCCGCGAGCCGCGACTTCCCCTGCCCGGCCGGCCCCGTGATGGTGACGAGCCCCGCGTTGCGTTCGAACAGGGCGCACAGCTGGGCGGTCTCGGCGCTGCGTCCCTGAAAGCCGGCCGGCTTCAGGGGGGCCAGCAGCGACGGGCGCGTGACCCGGGGAGACCGCGCCAGGGTTTGCGTCTCGAGGAAAAGCGGATGCAGCTTTTCGTTGCGCGTCGCTCCGTCGGCGGCGGTCGCCGGGTCGGGAGCGAGAGCCGGATCCAGCGCGTGCTCGGGAAAAAGCGTGCGCAGCCACGCTCCGACGCGCGCCGACGAATGCGTCAGGTGCATTTTTTCCATCAACCCATCGAGCGCATCGGCCAGGTCGCCGCAGCTGCCCAGGCGCTTCGCCGGTTCCTTCGCCAGCGCATTCATGATCAGCTCCTCGAGCTCGAGAGGGCACCGCGGCTCGATGCTCGACGGCAGCGGCACCTTGCACTCGGTGACGGCCTTCAGCGTCTCGGCGTCCGACGAACGCCAGAACAACCGCTGCAGCGTGACGAGCTCCCAGAGGACGACGCCGAGAGAGAAGAGGTCGCTGCGCGCGTCGAGCCGGGCGCCTTCGAACTGCTCGGGCGACATGTACCCGAACTTGCCCTTCACCACGCCTGCGTCGGTGTGCGTCGTGCGATGCGCAGCGCTCGCGATGCCGAAGTCGAGCAGCTTGGTCGAGCCTTCGTACGTGACGAGAAGGTTCTGGGGCGAGACGTCGCGGTGCACGATCTGCTGCGCCGCGCCGTGGCGGTCGACCTTTCGGTGCGCATAGTCGAGGCCAAGGGCGGCATCGCAGACAATCTGCATCGCGTGCTGCAGAGGAATCTTTTCCCCGCGCGCGCGGCACCGCTGCACGACGTGCGTCAGATCCTGCCCGTGCAGGTATTCCATCGCGATGAAGTACTGGCCGTCGTCCGTGCCGACGTCCGTGATGCTTGCAACGTTCGAGTGGCGCAAATCTGCCGCAGTCCGGGCCTCGTCGAGAAACATCTGCACGAAGTCGGGGTCGCTCGAAAGGTGTGGCAAAATTCGCTTCACCACCACCAGCTTTTCGAAGCCCAACACCCCGCCCAGACGGGCGAGCCACACTTCGGCCATTCCACCCACGGCCAGGCGGCGCACGAGGCCGTATCTGCCAGCGATGAGGGTGGGGTTGGCGGAAATCACGGAGACAGGCATTGCAGGTTTTGCGCCAGTCGCCTTGCCGCCATCGTGAGTCTTTTCGTCCCAAGGGGCAAAAGCGCACGTCGCTTTTTGACCGGTTTGAGGCGCGGCCTTGCGGCCCATCGAATGCAGCGCGATGGGCATGCCTTCAGACCTTCCGACGGGCCCCCAGCTGCAGCAAGGGGGCCGTCACGTCATTCGCAAAATCGCGATGCTCGGAAACCACGTCCCGCGGCAGTGCGGCATCGCGACCTTCACCACCGACTTGAGCGATGCGATCGCCGCCCAGTTCCCGCGCCTCGACTGCTTCGTGATGGCGATGAATGACGCCGGCCGTCACCACGACTACCCCGACAAGGTCCGCTTCGAGCTCGGCGACAACGACGTGGGCGCCTACCACCGCGCCGCTGACTTCTTGAACCTGAACCAGGTCGATGTGCTCAGCGTGCAGCACGAGTACGGCATCTTCGGCAGCCGGGCAGGCGCCAACGTGCTCACGCTGCTTCGCGATTTGCGCATGCCCATCGTCACCACGCTGCACACCATCTTGAGCGAGCCCAACGGCTCACAACGTGCCGTGATGGACGAGCTCACCCAGCTGTCAGAACGGCTGGTGGTGATGAGCGCGTACGGCTCGCAGCTGCTGCAGGAAGTGCACGGCGTTCCCGCGCACAAAATCGACCTCATTCCCCATGGCATTCCGGCAGTGCCTGTCGATGCCTCGAGCAAAGACAGGCTGGGTGTCGAAGGGAAGAATGTCATCCTCACCTTCGGGCTGCTCTCGCCTGACAAAGGCATCGAGTACGCGATTGACGCGCTGCCCGCGATTCTCGAGTGGTTCCCCAATACGGTCTACGTCGTCCTGGGGGCCACCCACCCCCACGTCCGCGCCGAGCACGGCGAGAGCTACCGCCACATGCTCGAAGATCGCGCGAAGCGGTTGGGCGTCGACGGGAACATGATTTTCCACAACCGCTTCGTCAGCCTGCCCGAGCTCACCGAGTTCATCAGCGCGGCCGACATCTACATCACGCCGTACCTCAAGTCCGAGCAGATCACCTCGGGCACGCTCGCCTACGCGCTGGGGTCGGGGAAGGCGGTCATCTCGACGCCGTATGTCTATGCGCGCGAGTTGCTTGCCCACGGCCGTGGGGCACTGGTTCCGCAGCGCGACCCCGCGGCGATCGCCCGCGAAGTGACGAACCTGCTCGGTGATGACACCGCGCGCGCGGCGATGCAGCAGAAGGCGATCGACTTCGGGCAGAGCATGCGATGGCCCGCCGTCGCGC
>JAYUXE010000948.1:0-8042 GCA_043753165.1 Archangiaceae bacterium
CTGGAAGCGCCGCGCTCGCCTTCGGGAACCGTCGGCTTCACGATTCCACGCGGCCTCGCCCTGCCCTCGCAGGCCTTCAGCGTCATCGACCGCATCGACCACTTGCAGCTCGACGGAGGGGCGAAGGGCAAGGGCTTCATCGCCGGCACCAAGCGCGTGAACCCCGACGAATGGTTCTTCGCTGCGCACTTCTTCCAAGACCCCGTGATGCCGGGCTCGCTGGGCCTCGAGGCGCTGATTCAGCTGATGAAGGTCTTCGCCCGTGAACGCTTCGGCGCACTCGGCACGAGCCACCGATTCCAGTCGTCCGCCCTCGGGCACGAGCACCGGTGGCAGTACCGGGGCCAGGTCGTGCCCACGAACAGCGAGGTGCGCGTGCAGGCGACCATCACCCAGCTCGTCGATGGAGCCGAGCCGCTGCTGGTTGCCGATGGGCAGCTCGCCGTCGACGGCCGCGTCATCTACACGATGAAGGACTTCTCGCTGCGGTTGGTGCGCTGATGCGCTGGAACAAGGTCTGCCTCGAGACGATCGCGTACGTGCTGCCCGACGAAGTCGTCGCGACCGCCACGCTCGAAGCGCGGCTGGCCCCGATGTACGCCGCGTTGAACCTCGAAGGCGGTCAGGTCGCCGCGCTGACGGGCATCGACCAGCGGCGCATGTGGCCTGCGAACCCGGTGATGTCGGAGTGCGCGGCGCAGGCGGGCAAGAAGGCGCTCGAGGCGTCGGGGGTGCCGGCTGAAGATCTCGGCGCCGTCATCTACGCAGGCGTGTGCCGCGACAACCTCGAGCCCGCCACCGCGTGCGCCGTCGCCGAAGCGCTGGGCACCGGGCCGGACACGCTCGTCTTCGACGTCTCGAATGCCTGCCTCGGGGTGCTGAACGGCATGGTCGAGATCGCGAACCGCATCGAGCTCGGGCAGATCCGCGCCGGCATCGTCGTCTCGGCCGAGAGCTCGCGCGCGATCGTCGAGAGCACCATCGCGCGAATGAACGCCGACCCCACGCTCGAGCGATACCGGCTGGGACTCGCGACGCTCACCGGCGGCAGTGGAGCCGTCGCCGTGGTCCTCACCGAAGCCGGCTATTCCGATTCCGAACATCGCCTCGTCGCGGGAACAGCACTGAGCGCGCCTCAGCACCACCGCATCTGCCGCTGGGGTCCCGCGCGCGGGCTGCTGGGCGAGACCCCGAACCTGATGGACACCGACGCGTCGCAGGTGCTCGCCCACGGCGTCGAGCTGGGCGAGCAGACGTGGGCGAAGTTTCTGAAGACGACGGGCTGGCGCGCGGAAGAAGTCGACCGCGTCATCACCCACCAGGTCGGCGCCGGCCACCGCCGCGAAGTGCTGACGCGTTTCGGCATCGACGAAGCGCGCGACTTCTCGACCTTCGCGACCCTCGGAAACATCGGCACCGTGTCCGTGCCACTCACTGCCGCGCGCGCCGCCGAAGCGGGCTTTCTGCGCGCGGGCGATCGCGTCGGCCTGCTCGGAATCGGGTCAGGCCTCAACTGCCTCATGCTGGGAGCTCAATGGTGACCTTCGACATCGCGCCGTACCGTTCGCTGTATCCGTGGCAGGGGCAGCGGCTCGACGTCGGCCAGGGCGTCCAGATGCACTACCTCGACGAAGGCAAGGGCGACCCGCTGGTGATGCTGCACGGCAACCCGACCTGGTCTTTCTACTGGCGCAACCTCGTCAAGGGGCTCTCGGGCAGCCACCGCACCATCGTGCCAGACCACGTGGGCTGCGGCCTTTCGGACAAGCCGGGCGACGACAAGTACGAGTACGTGCTCGAACGGCGCGTGAAGGATCTCGAGACGCTGCTCGATCACCTCGATGTCACCAAGAACATCACGCTCGTCCTGCACGACTGGGGCGGGATGATCGGCATGGCGTTCGCGACGCGGCATCCTGAACGCGTGAAGCGGCTCGTCGTGCTGAACACCGCGGGCTTCGGGTTGCCGCCGGGCCGCAAGCTGCCGTGGCAGATCTCGGTCGTGCGCCACCTGCCGTTCTTCGCGGTGCCCGTGCGCGGCTTCAACGCGTTCTCGCGCGGCGCCAACATCACCTGCTCGACGAAGCCGGGGCGGATGACGGACACGGTGAAGGCCGCGTACCTGGCTCCGTATGATTCGTGGGAACACCGCATCGCGGTGCAGCGCTTCGTCGAAGACATTCCGTTGAAGCCCGGCGATCGCAGCTACCCGATGGTGAAAGAGGTGTCGGACAAGCTCGAGCAGTTCGACAAGGTGCCGCTGCTGATCTGCTGGGGAAAAAAGGACTTCGTGTTCGACGACCACTTCCTCGCCGAATGGCGCCGCCGCCTGCCGACCGCCGAGGTTCACACCTTCGCCGATGCGGGCCACTACGTGCTCGAGGACGCGCACGAAGAAATCCTGCCGCTGATTCGCGACTTCCTCGAGCGCCACCCGCTGGCCGGACCCCAGGCGTGACCAACGCCAACATCGCTTCGCACCTGCCGGCGATGGCGAAGCTCGACCCGAATCGGGCGGCAATCATCTCGGGTGACCGTCGCCTGACGTTCGGCGAGCTCGATTCGCTCAGCGACGCGTACGCGCGTGGCCTCGAGTCGATTGGCATCGGTCGCGGCGTGCGAACGGTGTTGATGGTGCCGCCCAGCCTCGACTTCTTCCCGATGGTGTTCGGGCTCTTCAAGGCCGGAGCGGTGATCGTGATGATCGACCCCGGCATCGGCCGCCGCGCGCTGCTGTCGTGCCTCGACGAGGTCGAGCCCGAGGCGTTCATCGGGGTCCCCGCAGCGCACATCGCGCGGGTCCTCTTCCCCCGGCCCTTCCGCAAGGTTCGCGCGAAGGTCACCGTCGGCCCGAGGCTGTTCTGGGGCGGGCACACGCTGTCGCAGATCCGCAAGCCCGGTGCGCACACGATGGCGGTGCCGAACCCGGGCGAGACGGCGGCCATCCTCTTCACGTCGGGCTCCACCGGCGTGCCGAAGGGCGCCGTCTACACGCACGAAGTGTTCGACGCGCAGGTGCGAATGATTCGCGACACCTACGGCATTCAGCCTGGCGAAATCGACCTGCCGACGTTTCCGCTGTTCGCGCTGTTCGACCCCGCGCTGGGCATGACGTCGGTGCTGCCGAAGATGGACTTCCGGTTTCCCGCGCGCGCGGATCCGGCGGTGCTCGTCGAGGCGATCAACACGCACGGCTGCACGACGATGTTCGGCTCGCCCGCGTTGATCGACAACCTGAGCCGCTACGGCGCCGAGAAGAAGCTGAAGCTGCCGACGTTGAAGCGCGTGTTGTCGTCGGGCGCTCCGATGCGAAACGACGTGCTCGAACGCATGGCCGGTTTGCTCACGGGCGACGCGCAGGTCTTCACCCCGTTTGGCGCCACCGAGTCGCTGCCCGTCGCGAGCATCGGCAGCCGCGAAGCCTTGAACGAGACGGCATCTCAGTCGGCGGCAGGACGCGGCGTCTGCGTCGGCAGGCCCGTCGATGGAGTCACCGTTCGCATCATCGCCATCACCGACGCGCCGATTCCCCAGTGGTCCGATTCGCTGCAGGTGCCAGCGGGTGAAATCGGCGAGATCACCGTTCGCGGCCCCATCGTCACCCGCGAGTACTACGCGCGCCCCGAGCAGACGGCGATGGCGAAGATTCGCGACGGCGATCACGTCGTGCACCGCATGGGCGACGTCGGCTTCTTCGACCCGCAGGGCCGGCTGTGGATGTGCGGCCGCAAGAGCCACCGCGTCGTCACCGCCGACGGCACCCACTTTTCCGTGCCCGTCGAAGAGATTCTGAACCAGCACCCGCAGGTGAAACGCACCGCGCTGGTGGGCGTCGGCGAACGTGGAAAGCAGCAGCCGGTGCTGCTGGTCGAGCGCGAAGCAGGGGCCAGCGAAGAGCCATTGATGACCGAGCTGAAGGCGCTCGCCGCGAAGAACCCCGTCACCGCGAAGCTGCAGCGCTTCATCACGTACCCCGGCGCGTTTCCCGTCGACGCGCGGCACAACGCGAAGATCGAACGCGAGAAGCTGGCCCGCTGGGCCGCGGAGCACATGTGAAGGTGCTGGTGACCGGGGGCGGCGGGTTCCTGGGCAGCGCGCTGGTTCGCAGGTTGGTCGAGCGCGGCGATTCGGTTCGCGTTCTCGCGCGCGGCGAGTACCCCGAGCTCGCCGGCCTGGGGGTGAGCCTCGAGCGCGGAGACATTCGCGATGCGGCCGCCACGGCCCACGCCTGCGCGGGCGTCGACGTCGTCTTCCACACCGCGGCGAAGGCCGGGGGCTGGGGCGACCCGAAGGAATACGAGGCCATCAACGTCCACGGAACCGCGAACGTCATCGCCGGCTGCCGCGCGAAGGGCGTTCGCTTCCTGGTCCACACCAGCTCGCCGAGTGTCGTGCACAGCGGCGCGGACATCGAAGGCGCCGACGAATCGATTCCGTACGGCACGCACTTCACCGCCCACTACCCGCGCACCAAGGCGATCTCTGAACGGCTGGTGCGGGAAGCGGCCGACGTGACACTCGCCACCGTCGCGCTGCGCCCGCATTTCATCTGGGGCCCGGGCGACCGCCACCTGCTGCCCCGCCTGCTCGTCCGCGCGCGCGCCGGGAAGCTGCGCCAGGTCGGCACGAAGGACGTGAAGACCGACACGATGTACATCGACAACTGCGTCGACGCACACCTGCTCGCCGCAGAGAAGCTGCAGGCGGGCGCACAGATTTCCGGCCGCGCGTACTTCATCAGCGACGGCGACCCGATTGGTGTGTGGACGATGGCGAATCGCATGCTCGCTGCAGCGGGCGCTCCTGGCGTAGGGAAGCCTGTTCCCGCGTGGCTCGCCTACGCGCTGGGCGCAACGCTCGAGGCCATTCACGCGACGTTCGGCATCGACCGCGAGCCGCTGATGACGCGCTTTGCCGCCAGCGAGCTTTCCCACGCGCAGTGGTTCGACATCTCGGCCGCGCGAAAGGACCTCGGGTACGTGCCGCGCGTCTCGATTGACGAAGGCCTCGAGCGCGTGCGGCAATCATTCGAGAAGGAGAAGACGGCATGAAGAACCTGGTGCTCTGCGTCGTGCTGCTGGCCGGCTGCAAGAAAGACGAAGCCCCTAAACCACCGGAGGTCGTCGTCCCGGTTTCGCCTGAAGTCGCCGCCTACGAGAAGGACTGCGCCCACGTCTTCCTCACCCACTTCGACGACATGGGCGAAGGCGGCGAGAAGCCGGAATGCGAGTCGCGCGACTTCGAGCAGAACTGCGACCCGGACCAGGACGGGTGCCTCGAAGCGGAAGAGAAGTGCAAAGACGGCTGCGCGAAGCCGTGCGACAGCTGCCAGTCGGCGTGCGCGACGACCTGCTCGAGTTGCAAGACCGTGTGCAAGGGCGACCCTGCGTGCGTCCGTACCTGCGCGACCGCGAGGCAGACGTGCCGAACCGAGTGCCTCGGCGCGCTCAACACTTGCCGCGATGCCGCCTGCCCCGGCGCCGCAAAGGCCTGTGACGAAGCCGCCGATCAGAAGCGCGCCACGCTGTGCCCCGACTGTGAAGGCATCAAAGCGTTCCTCGGCAAGGCGTTGTTCGAAGGCAATGGCGAGTGGAAGGCGCGCGAGGCCGCCGCGTACAAGGGCGTCGCGAAGAAGTTCCCGAAGGCCGACAAGGAATGCTTCAGGCTGTGCACGCCGGATCCCTGATTCTCGTCTTGCTCGCCGCCGAGCCGGGGATGGTGACCGTCGGCCCTGGCAGCTTCACGATGGGTCGCGACGTCGGCCCCACCGCGGATCAGAAGCCGCCGCACGTCGTCAAGCTCTCGGCCTTCGAGCTCGACGCGACGCTGGTCACCGTCGCCCAGTTCCGCGCATTCGCCGACGCGACGACGTACGTCTCGACCGCAGAAAAGCTCGGCTGGGGCATGACCGCCGTCGAAGGCATGGACGACTGGGAATGGGAAAAGGCACCTGGCGCGACGTGGCGAAAGCCCTGGGGCGCTCACGACATTCCAGTTCAAGACGACTGGCCGGTGGTGATGGTCAGCTGGCTGGACGCCGACCGCTACTGCCGCCACCTCGGCAAGCGCCTGCCCACCGAAGCCGAATGGGAATTCGCGATGCGTGCAGGCAGCTCGACGCTCTACCCGTGGGGCCCAACCCCATTGCTTCCCGACGGCGGGGTGGGGCTCAACTACTGGCAGGGTGGCCACTCGAAGAACGCGCGCAAAGACCCGTACGTCTACCTGTCGCCCGTCAAAGCCTTCGCTGCGAACGCGTGGGGAATCCACGACCCCGTCGGCAACGTCTGGCAATGGACGAACGACTGGTACGCCGCAGACACGTACGCGAAAGACGCCAGGGGCGTGACGAACCCACAGGGCCCGAAAGACGGCTCGATGAAAGTCGCGCGCGGCGGCTCGTGGTGGTGCTCGAAGGACACGTGCCACGGGTACGGTCTGAGCGCGCGCGGGAAGACGAAGCCGGACGCTCCGTACGCAAACAACGGTTTCCGCTGCGCGCGTTGAGCAGGGTTCTGCGCAGGTGAAACGCGCGGGTTTCACTTATTTTGCGCTCTGACGATTCGCGGATCAGCCCTTCGCCCCCCGGCAACCAACTGGGCATGAACGACAGGGGAATCGCTTCACTGGTGATGGCAAGCAGGGCAGGCCTGCACACCGGAACGCCGGACATCGAACGTCTGTACGAGCTTGGAAAGAAGAGGCAGTGGAACGCGTCGGATTTGCCCTGGGAATCGCTGGACTTCACCGCGGTGCCGTTGCCGATGCGCGCGGGCCTCGCCGAGCTGCTGACCCAGACGCACTACGGCGAGCTCGGCGCGCTCACCGTTTCCGCGAAGCTCGTGCAGACCTCACCCAACCTGGTCGACCGCCTCTTCGGAGCGACCCAGGTCACCGACGAAGCCCGCCACGTCGAATGGTTCTCGCGGCTGCTGTACCACCTGGACACGCCGGCCCCGATGAACCCTGCGGTCGCGGCCTTCATCGACAGCGTCGTCAACACGAAAGACGACCTCGCGCAGCTGGTCGGGATGAACATCCTCATCGAAGGCCTCGCGCAGACGCTGATGCTCGAGTCGGGCCGGCTGCTGCAGTCGGTTCAAATGGAAGGCCTCGAGTCGCTGCCGAAGGTCGGCACGTGGCTGGTCGAACGCATCGCGCACGACGAGAGCCGCCACCTCGCGTTCGGTGTCACGCGCGTGCGGCAGCTGGTCGACTGTCTGGGAACCCGGGCCAAAGCCGAGCTGCAGTCGCAGATCGGCCGATGGGCGGCCGGGCTCTTCGCGCTGACGAACCAGACCAGCGTCGGCGTGGTCGCGTTCGGGCTCGACGGCGACGCCTTGATGGCCCGCTGCCTGAGAGACACGCGGTCGCGCCTCGAGCTCGCGGGCCTCACGCTGGAGACCGCATGAACCCGCGCTTCGACCTCATCGGCCAGCACGGCACAGACCCCATCTCTGTCTCCACCGTGCAGCCCGGCCTCTCGTACTTCGACACCCCGCACGGCTACGTCGCCTACCAGCGCGCGTTCGGCGTGGCGCTGTCTCTGGGCGGACCCGTGTGCGCGCCGGAACATGAGCTCACGCTCGCGCAGCGGTTCCTCGACGAGGTGCCCGACGCGGCGCTGTTCTACGTGAACGAACGCGTCGCGCGCGGCGTCACCGGCTTCAACTTCCGCGCGGCGCTGGGCTGCGACCGCGTCCTCGACCTGCAGCGCGACGACACGTTCTCGGGTGCCCAGGCACAATCGGCGCGCCGCAAAGCCGACCGCGCCGGCTTCCACCTCGAGCCCACCCGCGACGTCGCCTTCCTGAAGCGGGTCAGCGCCAAGGCGCTCGAGCGCAGCGTGGTGCCGTACGAGATGCGCTTCCTCAACCGCCCGATGACGTACGCGAACGAAGGCCCGTCGCACGTGTTCGCGCTTGCCACGAACAACGGCCCGTTCGGCTACGCCGTCATCGACCCGTACTTCGAAGCGGGCGAAGTGAAGGGCTACCTGCTGAACCTGCTGCGCTTCGAGCCGACGAAGCTGTGGGGCGTCT
>JAYUXE010000949.1:0-3458 GCA_043753165.1 Archangiaceae bacterium
AACCGGTCGAAGGGCGGGGGCGGGCTCAGCCTCTCGTTCACGGGCGACGGGAAGGACTCCTTCACGCAAGACCCGAAGAAGGCGGACCCGGCGAATCCGACCAGCATCGCCGCGCTGTCCGACCAAGTCCTCACGCTGAGCTTCTCGCCCACGAAGAAGGGCGTGGTGCGCGCGCAGCTGGTCATCAATGACGAAACGGCAGAGACGGCGGACGTGAAGGTCGACCTCGTCGGCACGGGCTCGGATCTCGCGGCGCAGCCGACGATCAAGGTCTCGACGATCAACAGCGCGGGCAAAGCGACGGAGTGCCAGGAAGGCCTCGTGTGCGAACAGAACTTCGTCGACACGCTCTTCGCGGAATCGGCCACGGTCGATTTGAAGATCACGAACGCGGGCTGCCCGGCGTTGAAGATCACGGGCCTCGAGATCGTGAGCGTCGCCGGCCAGAGCAACGCGTACTTCATCGACTCGCCTTCGATTCTTCCCACCACCGCGACGCCGATCATTCTGACGCAGGCCGGCGGGCTGCAGACGACGACCGTGAAGATCCGCTTCGCTCCGGGAGATGACGGCTCGGGCAACCTGGTGCGGTTCGCGACGCTGCGCGTGAAGACGAATGATCCGAACGCGAAGGACGGCGACAACAACAAGGGCGGCTTCGACGTCCTGCTCTCGGGCAGCGCGCTCAAGCCCGCGATCTACACGACGCCGACCCGCTGCGACTTCACCGACATGACGGACACCTGCGGCAACGCGGCGAAGATCGCGGGCAAGGCGAACTTCCTGGTGAAGAACGAAGGCAACGTCGCGGTGAAGATCGACTCGACCACCTTCAAGAGCAACAACAGCGAGACCGCCGGCCAGGACAACCGCCTCACCATCACCGGAGCGGCCCTCAAGGGCGTCACGATTCAGCCCGGCATGTCCGCGCCGCTCGAGGTCACCCACACCGAGATGCCGCTGTACATCCAGGACCTGCTCACCATCTCGGCGTCCGTCGTGCCGAACGGGATGCCCGGTTCTGCGGGGCGCGCGGTGATCTCACTGTCGGGTGGCAAGAAGCCGTGCCTTTCGACCGAGCCCGGCATCGACATCACGGGTCAGGCGAAGCTGGACTTCGGCGCTCCGTCAACCGAGCTGTCGGCGAAGGAACTCACGATCAAGAACGGACCCGCGGCGATGTGCGGCGATCTGATCATCTCGAGCATCTCGATCGTCGACGCGCCGAGCCCCTTCTTCAGCATCATCGACCCGCCGATCGCTCCTGGAACCAAGATCCCTCCGGGCACCGAGCTGAAGACCACCATCCAGTACAAGAAGCCCGTCTCGGGTGGCACGCAGGTCGGATCGCTGCGCATCAGCAGCAACGACGGCGCTTTCGCCACCCCGCCCGGCTACATCGTTCAGCTCTACAGCCAGTCGCCGCTGGATCAGCTGCCGGTCGCCGTCCTCAAGGCGTGCGTCCCGTCCGACACCGCGTGCACCATGCCGAAGACGACCGTGTCCCTCGCGTCGCTTCCCGCGGGCCCGGGCGGCACCAAGCTGCTCACCATCAGCGGCAAAGAAAGCTACGACCCGCAGCCTGACGGTGGTCAGCAACGCCCGCTCGCGGGCTATCAGTTCGGCAAGGTGCCGGGTCCTCTCGCCAACACCGCCACGCTCTCAGACGAGGCGCGCGATGCCGGCCAGAGCGTGACGCTCTCTCTCGACGGCGTGACGCAGGGCAACATGCGCCTGCTGCTCGACGTGTGGGACAGCGCCAACCAGAAGTCGGGCGTCCAGGGCAGCCTGCAGATTCAAGTTGGCCCGTAACGCGCACAGCGCCCCACCTCGCGCGTCAAGCAATTAAGGCCGACGATTCACCTACCATTTGAGCCGTACCGAACACTTCGGGGCTCAATGAGGGGTGATGATGAAATGGCTCTGCATCGCGGCGCTCGCCCTCACGGCTTGTGAGGGCGCCATCGACAACCCGGGCCTTCCGAACGGAGCCGTCGGCGGTGGTGAGGGCGGCGGCATCGCATCAGGCACGGGCGGAGGCGGAGGCAGCGGCGGGGGTTACGCCACGATGCCCACGCCGTTCGTCTGCAAGCCGAGCGAAACCGCAGTCGCCCAACCGCTGAAGCGCCTCTCGCAGGTCGAGTTCACGAACTCGGTGCGCGACGTCGTGCGCGCGGCGATGCCGACCTCAGGCAACGCAGTCCTCTCGACCGTGCAGCCGCTGATCGCGAAGTACCCGGCCGACCGCATCGTCGGCCCGGGCTCTGAACGGCACGGCGGCTTCTACCGCCTCGACCAGGCGCTGCAGCAGAGCCACATCGACGCGACCAACGACGTCGCCGTCGCGATTGGCAAAGAGCTCACCTTGACCGCCGCACGCCGCACCGAACTGCTCGGCGCCTGCGCCACCGACACCTCGACCACCAACGACGCTGCGTGCCTCACCACCTTCGTCTCGAAATTCGGAGCGATCACCCAGCGCCGCCCGCTCGACACCGCCGACGTCGACTTCTACAAATCCATCGCCGGCGCCACCCCCGTCGACCCGGCCGCGCTCGCCGACGTCGTCGCGCTGCTGCTGTCGGCTCCCGGCTTCGTCTACCACCTCGAATCCGGCACGACCGCGGTGCAGGGCGATCTCTTCGCGCTCGATCCGTACGAGCTCGCGTCGCGCCTCTCTTTCCACTTCTGGCAGACCACCCCCGACGCCGCGTTGATCGCTTCGGCCGCCTCGGGAGCCCTGCTCACCGACACCGAGTACCAGGCGCAGGTGAAGCGGCTGTTCGACGACCCGCGCAGCGACGCCGCGATGGACACGTTCTTCGCGCAGTGGTTCCGCCTCGACGAGCTCGGAGCGCTGGACGCCCGCATCGGCGACCCGGTGTTCGACGCGTTCGCCGGAACCCAGGTGCCGACGCCTGCGCTGCGTCAGCACATGACCGACGAAATCCTCGACCTCGCGCGGTTCGTCGCGCGCTCCACCGGCCCGCTGTCTGACGTGCTCACGAGCCGCAAGGCGCTGGCAAAGAACGACGACCTCGCCGCCATCTACGGCGACCCGAAGTGGATGACCGGAGCGCCGGTCGACCAGACCCAGCCTTCGCGCGCCGGCCTCATCACGCGCGCCGCTTTCCTGGCGACGGGCTCGGCCAGCACGCGCCCGGTGATGAAGGGCTTCCGCATTCGCAACGCGCTGATGTGCGAGACGATTCCTGCGCCGCCGGCCAACGCCGCTGCGACGCCCCCTGAGCTGGCGCCGGATCTGACGACGCGCGAAGTCGTCGAGAAGCTGACCCAGCAGCAGGGCACCAACTGCGCCGGCTGCCACACGAGCCTGCTCAACCCCACCGGTTTCTCGACCGAGAACTTCGACGCCCTCGGCCGCGCCCGCACCGAACAGAAGCTCTTCAACGCGCTGGGCAACGTCGTCGCGAGCAAGCCCGTCAACACCGCCAGCG
>JAYUXE010000950.1:0-3453 GCA_043753165.1 Archangiaceae bacterium
GGCCTGGTTTCCGTCTTCCTGCACGACGACCTTGAAGCCGCGCGTCAGCGTCCAGAACAGCTCGAGCACCGAGATGTCGAAGCTGATGCTGGTGAGCGCGAGCCACGTCTGCTGCGGGCCTTCGCGGTGGCCCAACAGCAGGTCCATGCCTGCGAAGAAGTTCACCACGTTTCGGTGGCGAATCTGCGCGCCCTTCGGCCGGCCCGTCGAGCCCGAGGTGAAGATGACGTACGCGAGGTTGTCGCCGGTGACGTTGGACGCCAGTGGTGTCGCAGGGCCTTCGATGGTGTCCAGCGTCAGGACCTGCGCCCCGTGAGGAGGCAGCGAGCCACGCAGGCGTTCGAGCGTGATGATGACGGGGGCCTTCGAGTCCTCGAGCATCATCGCAAGGCGCGCTTGCGGGTACGTCGGATCCATCGGCACGTACGCGCCGCCCGCCTTCAAGATTGCGAGCAGGCCGCACATCATCTCAATCGAACGTTCGACATAGACGCCGACCATGGCGTCGGGTCCGACTCCGAGGGCGCGAAGGCGGTGGGCGAGGCGGTTGCTCTGGGCGTCCAGCGCCGCGTAGGTGATGGATTGGCCGCGGAAGGCGACGGCAATCGCATCGGGCGTCTTCTTCGCCTGCGCTTCGAACTGCGCGTGAATCGTGGTGGCGGGAACTGCAGCTTCCGTCTTGTTCCAGGCGACCAGGCTCTGATCGAGCTCGGCCTGCAGCACGCGCGGCAGGTCACCGACGCGCGCGTCCGGGCGCTTCGCGATGGCTTCGAGAATCTCAATCAGCAGCGCGCCGATGCGATCAATCGCCTTCTGGTCGAAGCGCTGCGGGTCCCACGAAATCTTGAAGTGAATCAGCGGGTCGCCGTACGCCATCAACGACAGCGGGAAGCTCGTCTGGTCGTGCCAGTCGAAGTTGCGGCCGGACCATTTGCCGCCGAGCGCCTGGAGCCGCGTGTTGTTGTGAAGGTCGTTGGCGACGACGATGGTCTCGAACAGCGCAGTGCCGCGCGCGACTTCACTCACCTGCTGCACGTCGGTGAGCGGCGTGTGCTCGACCGTGCGCGAGGCGAGCTGCTGCGCGCGAAGGTCCTTGAACAGTGAGACGACCGTGGCGTTCGGGTCGAGCTTCGCGCGCACCGGCACCGTGTTGAAGAAGAGGCCAATGACGTCGTCGCTGCCGGGAAGCGCAGACCGGCGGCAGGCGCGGCTCGAGCCGAAGACGACGTCGTCCTCACCCGAATAGGCCGAGACGACCAGCGCCCACGCGACTTCCATCACCGTTTGATCGCGAAAGTCGTGCTGCTTGCCCATCGCGCGCAACGCATCGCTGGCTTCGCGCGAGAGCTTCACCACCGTCTCGCCGTAGCCGACGAAAGGCGCCGCGATTGGCGCATGCTGCAGCGGGGCCAGGTTCGTCGGCGTCTGAAACCCTTCGAGCAACTTCTGGAAATGCGCGTCGGCCTTCGCCTTGTTCGTGCGCAGGTGTTCCTGCAGCCAGAGCAGGTGGGCCTTGTACGGCGCGCGGTCCATCAGCTTCGGCTGCTCACCGTTCGTGAACGCTTCATAGGAATCGAAGACCTCGCGCAGCACGAAGCTGACGCAGCCGTCGAGCAGCGCGTGCGCGTACGTCCAGACGAGGCGGTGCTTGTCGGCGCCCGTCTTGAAGACGGCGACGCGAAAGAGTGGAGCCGCCGCGAGGTCGACGCCTCGCAAGCGATCCGCATCCAGGTATTCCGCAAGCTTCGCGTCTTGCTGCGCGGCGGACAGCGACGAGAGGTCGGTAAAGGCGAACGGCACAGGCGCCTGGTCGAGCACTTCCTGCTCGGGCGTCGCGACCCCTTCCCAGCGGAAACGCGTGCGCAGGGTGGGATGGCGCGCGGCGACGAAGTTCCACGCGCGCTCGAAGATCGCGAGGTCCAGGGGCTCTTCGAGAATGCCCACCATCTGCTCGAGGTCGACGCCGGTGTGCGGCGCCTGCATGTGGTGGAACAGCATTCCGTGCTGCAGCGGCGACAGCGGGTAACTGTCGGCGACGACAGGCTGGGTCATGGGCCCGACTCTCCGCTCAACCCTCATCAACTGCCAGTCGAATTCTAGAGCCCGGCCACCGCGACGCAGCTCTCGTACGGGTGGGCGACGGGCGCGTCCTCCGCAGAATGGCGGAGCACGCGGTCGGCCAGCTGCACGGTGACCTTCTCGACCAGCTGGCGCATGCACGTGTGCGCCGCGTCATCGATGACGAGGTGCTCGGTCAGCACCACGCGCACGGGCACCACGGAGAGGGTGGCGTTCTTGCCGAGAATGGAGTCGGGGGTGACGAGGTCGCTGCACGGCCCCGCCGCTGCGCACGGAAGTCCCGCGGCGTTGGCGCGGTGATCGAAGTGGGCGAGCCAGTCGAGGTCCGGCACCGAGACCTTGAGGAAGGCAGCGGAGTAGCCCAGCCCTGAACAGAAGACGGTTTCGGTGTTCAACGTCAGCGCGATTCTGGTGGTCTGGTCGCGCAGCACCCGCGTGACGGTTCCCGACTTCAGCGGCACCATCGCGAGCGGCGTGGGCTGCGCGTAGAGGACCTCGAGCCTGGCCGGCTCGGGCTCGACAGGCTCCACAGGCTCCACAGGCGTGATGGCTTCGACCCCTTGACCACACGCGAGAAGAAACAGCGGCAACAGCAGACGGAGCTTCATTTGAACGACTCCCTTCGTGACGCGGATGCACCGTGCATCCGACCCACCACGAGGTACCAGTTGCGTCGTGATAGGCATAATCGATGGGCGCGATGCCTGAGATAGGAGCCGGCTATGGCAGCAGTTTCGTATTCTGACCTCACGTACTTCGTCGAGATCGCGCAGGTGAAGAACATCTCGCGCGCGGCTGAACGCCTCGGCATCAGGCAGCCTTCGTTGACGGCCGCGGTGCAGCGGCTCGAACGGCGCTTCGAATGCGACCTGTTGATTCGCAGCAAGACGGGCGTCGAGCTCACCCGGTCGGGCCAGGTATTCGTATCGAAGGCGAAGGGCTTTCTGGCCGAGTGGGACCGCGTCGAGGCCGAGGTGAAGAACCATGGCGAAGCGCCCGCCGGCATCTTCACGCTGGGGTGCCACATCTCACTGGCGATGCGGTGGTTGCCGCAGCTGGTGCCCCCACTGCTGGCGCGCTGGCCGAAGCTCGAGCTGCAGCTGGTTCATGACTTGTCGCGCAAGGTGAACGACCTCGTGGCGAACCGCGAGCTCGATTTCGGGCTGGTGGTGAACCCGCTTCGGCACCCCGACCTGGTGGTGCGCGAGCTGACGAAAGACGTGTTCACGTTCTGGGGGCGCGGGAACAAATGGTCGGACACCGTGCTGTTCGACCCCGACCTGCTGCAGGCGCAGACGTTGATTCAGCGCGCAGAGAAACGGGGCATTCGGTTTCGGCGCAAGGTGACGTCGTCCAGTCTCGAGCTCCTGGGCC
>JAYUXE010000951.1:0-3450 GCA_043753165.1 Archangiaceae bacterium
GCCGACTTGAGGCGGTCGATCTGCCCGGGGTCGAGCTTCGCAGGCACCTCGTAGCGGATGCGATCGTTCACATCGAGCTTGTCTTCGAACCGGTAGATGGGCGTCTTGTCGGTCTTGTCGAGGAACACGATCTCCATCGGAGGCAGCGCTTTCGGGCGGCGCTCGCCCAGCAGGCCGACGGTGAACTCGCGGCCGCCGACGAACTCTTCGATCAGCGCGGGCTGGTCGTAGCGGCCGACCATTTCCTTCACCACTTCGCGCAGCTCGGCCTCGTTGTGCACCACGCTCTTGGCGAGCACGCCCTTGCTGCTGCCTTCGGCGACGGGCTTCACCATCAGCGGCCAGACCTCGAACTGCTTGTCGAGCCGTTCTTTGCCGGTGCTCATCAGCTGGAAGTTCGGGGTGTGAATGCCGGCCTGCCGCACGACCTTCTTCGCCAGCGCCTTGTCGAGCGCGAGGGCGAGCGTCGCCGGGTCCGAGCCGGTGTAGGGGATGTCGAGCAGCTCGAGCAGCGCGGGCACCTGGCTCTCGCGGTTTCGGCCGCGGAAGCCTTCGGCGATGTTGAAGACGATGTCGACGGGGTTGGTGGCCAGCTCGGCGGGAAGCTCGGGCGTCGCTTCGAGATCCACCACCTCGTGGCCCCACGAAGAGATCGCCTCGCGAATCGCCTGCAGCGTGCTCGGGCTGTCGTACTCGGCGTGCGAATCTTCGGACGCATCGAACGTCGGCTTGATGCGCTTCACGTTGAAGGTGAAGCCGACCTTCAGTGGGCCCTTGCGCGTGGGCTTGCCCTTGCTGCGCGTCGAATCCTTGATCTTGTGGCGCTTCGCGGCGGACGCGATGACGGCGCCGATGACGTTGTCGAAGTGCAGGCCTTCGAGCTCACCGGCGGCGAAGATTCCGGCGCCCGGTTCCAGCGACGGCAGCGCGTTGATCTCGAGGAAGTACGGCACGCCGGCGTCGGAAAGGCGGAAGTCGATTCTTCCCAGGTCGCGGCAGTCGAGCACGTTGAAGATCTTCTGCGCCGACTGGCGAACCTTCTGGCTCATCTCGGCCGAGATCTTCGCCGGTGCGCGAACGGTGACCATCTTGTCGTACCGGGTCTTCAGCTCGTAGTCGTAGATTTCCCACTTTCGCGGGGCGTGCAGCGGGTCGAAGACGTACTCGACAGGCGAGAGGACGCCGCCGAAGTCGTTGTCGACCATCTGCAGAAAGGGCACGGTCAGATCGCGGCCGAGGATGTATTCCTCGACCAGCAGGCCCGCCGGGTAGCGCTCCAGGGCCGCCTCGACTTTCGCTTTCAGCGAGTCGACGTTTTCGGCGATCGAGTCCTGCGTGATGCCCTTCGACGAGCCTTCGAAGTTCGGCTTCACGATCACGGGGAAGTGAAGGTTGTCGGCGTTCAAGTCCGACAGCTTCTCGACGAACTGCCAGCCCGGGGTGCGAATGCCGTGCTCGCGAAGGATGAGCTTGGTGAGCTGCTTGTCGAGCGTGACGGCCAGCGCGTACGCGTCTGAGCCCGTGTACGGGAAGCCGAGCTCGTCGAACAGCGCGGGGAAGAACGCTTCGCGGAAGCGGCCGCGGCGACCTTCGGCGGTGTTGAAGATGAGGTCGGGCGAATAGGCCTCGAGCCGCGACACGGTGCGCGAGGCAGGGCCCGAGACTTCGAAACGTTCGAGCCGGTGGCCGAGCCTTTCGATCGCCGCGGCCAGCGCCGACACGGTCTCTTCGGTGTCGAATTCGGCTTCGTCTTCGGCGTCGGTCAGACGCAAGTTGTGAGTCAGCGCAATGCGCATCGCTTTGGTTCCCTTAGCTTCGTTGGTGTTTCGTCACGGCCGCGGATCAGGCGGATGCTCGACCATCGCGCGTCCCGCGGCCCGCGCTTCGCGTTGCGGCGTCGCGAGCACTTTTTCGCCCGAGACGACCTTGCCGTCGGTGACCTGCGTGCTCGCCCAGAGATCGCCGAGCCGAAGCCCCAGTTTGTCGCGCCACACCTTCAACGCCTCGAGGCCGCCCAGCACGACGCAGCCCGCGACGAACGCGCGAAGGCCGAGGTCGGGCATCATGCTCAAGATGATGATCAAGCCGAACGGAGCGTTTCGCAGCACGCTGTCGCGATGCCGTGCGCCCTGCTGCGTCGGCAGGTAGATGACTTTCACGCCGCACGCCTTTTTTCCGAGGCTCTGGCCGTGCAGCATGCCGTCGGCGAACAACACGTAGAGCAGCGCGACGACCACGCCCGCGGGGCCCGTGCTGACGTAGAGGACCCAGGCGATCGCGATGTCGAGGGCGCGCGCGAGGCCGCGAAGGAACAGCGACGCCTTCGGGTACGGCGAGCCTTCTTCCTCGCCGACGACCCTCAACGATTTTCGAAAGCTGCTCACGTCTCGTCGTCTCCGGCCAGCTGGGCCAACCTTTCCCAAGCGCTCACTGCAGGCTTCGCTTTCGTCCCGTCGTCTGCGAGCTGGCGAAGGCGGCTCTCAGCTTCGTCCTGCGAACGCCCGCGGCCCCCGTCGTCTTCCGCCGATTCGAGGGCCGCCGTGCCTTCACGAGTAAAAGTGACGAAAGCCATCGACGGACGTTTCGACGACTCGCGCATTGCGAACTGAATGCCGTCCAGCGTCCAGCCCTGCGAAGACCACTCGTTCAGCGTCCGTTCGATCGCCGCTTCGTCGACGGTCGAGAGTTCGACCACCTTGTAGAGAAGCGCGCGGCTCACCACCAGACCCGGCTGTACGGCTTGTCGAGCGACGGATCCCGGTAGAAGGCATTGGTCGGAGGCGCGGCCGGAACGACGGCCGGTGCATTGACGGTGTCGGCCCACAGCAGCGAGACGAGGACCTTCGCTCCGGCCGCGCCGATGCCGGCGAGCACGTAGGGCACGGCGCTGTTGAACTGGCCGGGCGCGAGCACCGCCGACAGGAAGAAGACGACGAGTCCGACGCCGCCGCCGAAGAGGTCGGCGCGCAGAATCTGTTCGCTGCTCGGGTGAAACTTGAGGCTGGCGATGGCGAGAGCGGCGGCTCCGATCGCGGGCGTAATCATGATCGCGTCGAGGCCGCCGCGAAGCGTCGCCGGGCCACCGGTGCTGGCGACGATGCCGAGAATCAGCGCCGTGTAGATGGCCGCCCACGCTGCGCCGCTGGTGATGAACAGGCCCTTCGACATCGCCATGTCGCCACCGCCGACGATGGCGGTGATCCACGCGCCGCTGAGGGCTCCGATGAGGCCCATGTAGGAAATGGGCGTGGGGTTGTCGGTGAAGGCGTGGGTGATGCCGATGCCGAACAACGCACCGACCAGCGAGTTCACGATGCCGAAGGTGGCGGTGTTCACGCTCATCCAGTTGTAGAACTGCCAGAACGCAGCGGTCGCGAAGCCCACGCCGGCGCCGACGAGGCCGCCGACCAGGTAGAAGATGCGCGCGTCTCCGCTGGTCGAGCTGTAGCA
>JAYUXE010000952.1:0-8016 GCA_043753165.1 Archangiaceae bacterium
ACCGACGCGAGCCCCGTTGACGCGTCCATCAACGACAGCGCCCAGATGCCCGCGTGGTGCGCGGCTTCGGCGTCGAGTTGGAACAGCAAGGGCCGCGTCAGCCCCCAGAACGAAGCCATCTCTTACGGAGCGGGGATGAACGAGTACTCGCGAGCCCACGCCAGCGTCTGGTCGACCTGCTCGGGAGTGAGGATGCGGTTGCTCTCGACGAGCTCGATTTCTTTGCGCATGTCCGTCTCGAGCAGGTACGGGCCGTCGGTGTTGAAGGTGATCTTCACGCCGCGATCCCAGAACGTGCGGACGATGTGCTCGAACTCCTTGATGCCTTCGACCGCCTTCGTGTGCAGGTTGCTGGTGGGGCAGAGCTCGAGAACGACGTCGCGCTCTTTGAGCAGCTTCATCGCCGACTCGTCGTAGGCGGCGCGGATGCCGTGGCCGATGCGGTGGGGCTTGAGGCGCTCGACGACGGACATCAGGCCTTCGGCGCCGGTGTTCGCGGTTTCGCCGGTGTGCACGGTGGTCTTGAGGCCGGCCTTGCGCGCGCGTTCGAACAAGTCTTCGTAGCCGGCGACGATTTCCGGCTTGAGCTCCATCGCGTCTTTTTCGGTGCCGGCGAGGTCGATGCCGAAGACGCCGCGGCTTTTGTACTTGATCGCCTTTTCCACGATGATCGCGTTGGTCTTGTGGTCGAACTCGCGCGCAAGGCAGAAGATCAAGCAGGCGCGAACCCCGTACTCGAGCACCGCGCGATCCATGCCGCGCAGGGCCGCGTGGATGATGTGGTCGAGGTCAAGCTCGCTGTGCAGGTTGCGCTTCATCGGGTTGAAGCGAAGCTCGATCTGCGAAACGTTGCTGCCGCGGTATTCCTTGCCGATCACCTCGTACACGGACCTTTCGATCGCAGAGGGCGAGCTCTGAATCTTCTCGGTCACCGTGTGCATGATCTTCAAGTAGTCCTCGAGGCTTTCGACCTTGCCGGGGCGGCTGGTGATCAGCTCGACGAACTCGAAGTAGTTGCGCGCGGGAAGCTTGAAGCCCTGCTGGTGCGCGATGGACCAGAGGATGTGAGGGGCGACGGCTCCACCGACATGAATGTGCAGGTCGACAAGCTCTCGTGACATGGCCTTGTGTGCCACCGCTTCAAATTCCGCGCAACTTCTTCAGGGCTTCGTACGCGTCCTTGAAGGCCCGAAATCTGGCCGCGGCAGCCTCGGCGGCGCGCGGGCCCTGGGCCGCCACGCGGTCGGGGTGGGCTTCTGCGGCCAGCCGGCGGAAGGTCGCCTTGAGCTCGTCGTCGCTGGCGTCCGCGGTGAGGCCCAGCGTTTGGTAGTGCGTTGCGCCGTCGCCCAGCTGGCGGGCCGTGATCGCGCGCAGCTGCTCGTCACTCAAGTTGAAGAAGCCGACCACGCGTTTGAGCGCGTCGCCTTCGGCCCGGCCCAGGTCGCCGTCGGCCAGCGCGAGGTCGTAGAGGGCGTTGACCACTTCGAGGCGTTCGGGCGGAGCGACCTGCGAACGCACCTGCTTCACTAAGGCCTCGAGGTCGGCGGGGGGCGCGACGATCGCGTCCTTCAGCGCAAGCCGCACCGCCTCGAGATCGTGGCCGCGGGCTTCGAAGTATTCCTTCGCGACGCGGATCTCGGCCTGCTTCACCTCGCCATCGGCGCGCGCGACCTCGATGAAGATGGGGCAGAGGGCGCGGATGAGCGGGCTTCCCGGCTTGCCGACAATCACCTCTTTCGTCTTCGGCAGCTCGGACTTCGGCGGCGCAATCGCGTCGCGATCGACGAGCAGGTGGCCGATCAACAGGCCGGCGGTGGCGAGCACGAGGCCGATGCCGGCATTGCCGAAGAACAGGCCGAGCCCGAACCCCAACACCAGGCCGCTGATCTTGCCCACCACACCAGTGGCTTACTTCACGTCTGCACCGAGGATCGTCAAGAACGTCATCGTCAACCCGGCTTCTTCCGACTGGACCTTGAAGGGCTGCTTCGTCCACGTCTTGCCGTCCTTTGAAACCGACAGAACGTCCGCGTCCTGGTGCACCGCGAAAAACTGACCCCCCGACTGTGCAAGCCCTTGAACCGGGTAGTCCGACAGTTTCGAGGGGCCCTCTTCGAACTTGGCGCCATCGGCCGAGAACAGCACTTTTCCGAACATCGTCCCGGCCAGCCAGACTTTGCCGGTCGAAAGGGCAGACTTGACCTGGAAGAGCTTCATGTTCCGGTTCTCCTTCCAGGTGGCGCCGTGATCGTCGCTCGACCAGGTCTTGTTGCCCATGACCAACATCTTCGAGCCGTTCGACACGAGGACGTTGCCGTTGTTGGTCAAGCCCGGGTTGTTCACCTGCTTGTCGACGAACGTCAGCCCCTGCGCCGAGACCGTGAACCGCAGGCTGCGCTGGTCAGAGCCGGTGGCGACGAACTTGCCGTCTTCGAACGTGATCGAGAGGTAGTGCAAGGGCAGCGTCGGACCAACGGACGAGAACGTGGCTGTTCGTGAAGCGTTGAATCGAACGACGCAGGCAAGCAGATTCGCGGTCGAACCATTTCCCCCCGGAGCTTTGCATGCGATCTCTTTTCGTCATCTGCACCCTCGCCGCGTTCGCGGCCTCGGCCGGCCCGGTGCTCGTCGCTGGCGGCTGGCCGGGAAGCCGGACCATCGGTCTTCGACGCGTTACACGAACGTGACTCCTTGGGCTTCGTGTCCGGCTGGCGCCATTGCCCACGAGCCGACGGGTGACCCTTCGGGCGGGTACTCCAAAGAAGACATGCGGGCAGACGACTCGGTGGATCGTTCGCGGTTGACCCCGGCTCAGCGAGACGATGCTGGGGGCGTTCGCCGCGAGCGGGGGCGATCGAGCTTCGTCGCGCCAGCGGCGACGTGGGCCTCATCCTGCTTCAGAAGTTGGGTTGGACATTCAGACGTGGCCTGACTGGGTGAACGAAGAGAACAAGAAGAAGTACGGGCCGAACTGACCTGCGGCCAGTGCATGCTGCGGGGGAAACCCCCACCTCGGAGTCGGAAGTGACGGCACAGCTGATTGACGGCAAGGCGCTGGCGGCAAAAGTGAAGGAAGGGCTCAAGGCGAAGGTCGCGGCGGTGACGGCGATGCGGGGGTACCCTCCGGGCATCGCGGTGGTGCGCGTCGGCGAGGATCCCGCGTCGAAGGTCTACGTCACGTCGAAGAAGAAGACGGCCGAAGAGCTCGGCTTCGGCTCGTGGGAACACCACCCGGACGAGACAATTTCACAAGCAGCGCTGCTGAAGCTCGTCGCGCAATTGAACGCGGATCCGAAGGTCGACGGGATCCTCGTGCAGTTGCCCCTGCCAAAGCACATCGACTCGAACGCGGTGCTCGAGGCGATCAGCCCCGCGAAAGACGTCGACGGGTTTCATCGAGAGAATGCGGGCCGCTTGTTTCAGGGCCGGCCGAACCTCGTCGCGTGCACGCCCGCCGGGGTGATGCGGATGCTCGAAGAGATTGGCTTCGAGCCATCGGGGAAGATCTGCGTCGTGGTCGGCCGCAGCAACATCGTCGGGCGCCCGATGGCGGCGCTGCTGTTGAACGCGAGCGCGACCGTCGTCGTCTGTCACAGCAAGAGCGACGTCGCTGTCGAAGTGAAGCGCGCGGATCTCGTCGTCGCGGCGGTGGGTGTCTCGAAGCTCGTGAAGGGCGAGTGGATCAAGCCAGGGGCCGTCGTGATCGACGTCGGCATGAACCGCGGGGCCGATGGGAAGTTGTCGGGCGACGTCGAGTTCGAAACCGCGAAGGAACGGGCAGGGTGGATCACGCCGGTGCCGGGCGGCGTGGGGCCGATGACGATCGCGATGCTGATGTCGAACACCGTGAAGGCCGCCGGCGCGTGACGGTGCCGGCAGCCCCGCGGGACCCTCGGGTTCAGTCGAACGGACGGTTCTCGTATACCGATGAGGGCGAAGGCCCGGTCATCGTCGCAGTCCACGGGTTGCCCGGCAGCACGCGCGACTTTCGATGGCTCGGTGCGGCCCTGCCCGCGACGGTTCGCTTCATCCGGCTCGACCTTCCGGGCTTCGGTGGAACGCCGCTGTCCGCGGGGCCGGGCATCGATCAACGCGGGGCGTTCGTGGCGTCGGCGTTGGCCGACCTCGATTTGCGCGACTGCACGGTGGTTGGCCACTCGATGGGAGGCGGCGTGGCGCTGTCGTGCGCGGCGCAGTCGGCTCGGGTCGCGCGGCTCGGGTTGATTTCGTCGATCGGGCTCCGACCGCATCGGATGCTGCGGAACTTCGTCGGCAACGCGGTGATGGCGCGCGCGGTCGATGTTCCGGTGCTCGGCGGGCTTGCGAAGCGCGTCCTGCGGCGCGGGATGCAGGCGATCGGGTTCTCGGCGCAGACGACGCTCGACGAGGTGGCGCAGACGGTTCGGTGCGTCGCGGCCGTCGACTTCGCGGTGCAGGCGCGGAACACCGCGCGCGTCAAGGTGCCCGTGTTGTGCGCGTGGGCAGACGACGACGCGTTCATCGAGACGCCCGTGTTCGAGGCGCATGCCGCTGCGCTGCCGGCCGGGCCACGCCTGCGGTTTTTGACCGGCGGGCACAACATTCAGAAGAGTCAGGCCATCGAGCTCGCGGCTGGGCTGGTCGCGTTCGCAAGGGCCTGAAAATCCCCACCCAAACATGCTGCGACGCGTCATTTTCGCCCGTTCGACGAACGGTCAACCCCGCGTCAGAACAGTCAATTGAGCATTCGATCGAATTCGATCGAAGATTTTGACGCGTTGCGTCGAGGCGGCGACGCGGGTTCGTGACGCGGTGCATTAACTTCGATCGAATTTGATCGAACGCTGTTCTAGACGGCCTGCCCGCCGCGCTCGCCGGTGCGGATGCGAACGCACTCTTCCAGCGCCGTGACGAAGATCTTCCCGTCGCCGACCTTCCCGGTCTGGGCGCCCTTCAGGATCGCGGCAATCGACTTCTCGAGGTACGCGTCGTTGACAGCGAGCGTGATGCGGCTGCGCTGCACGCGGCGAACGCGCACGAGCTTGCCGCGGAAGAGCTCGACCTCGCCTTCCTGCCGGCCGTGGCCTTCGACGGTGTCGACGGTGAGGCGGAAGTTGTCGCCCTCGTCGAGGATCTCGCGCAGCGCCTCTTCGACGGCTTCGAGCTGCTCGGGGCGGATGATGGCGGTGATCATCTTCATGGTCGGCCTCAGGTCTGATCGAAGTGGTAGCCGCGTTCGCCGTGAATGATCACGTCGAGCCCATCGCGCTCTTCCGTCTCTTCCACGCGCAGGCCCCAGATGACCTTCAACACCGACGCGATCACGAACGTGCCTGCACCGGCGAAGACGATCGCCACGCCCACCCCAATTGCCTGAAGCCCCAGCTGCCCGAAGTTTCCGTTCAGCGCTCCCGCGACCGGCGTGAAACAGAGGACGCCCGTCATCAGCGCTCCGAAAATGCCGCCCACGCCGTGCACCCCCCACGCGTCCAGCGAATCGTCGTAGCCGAGCCGCGCCTTCAGCTGCACCGCGAAGTAGCAGACCCCCGCCGCCAAAGCCCCCAGCACCAACGCGCTGGCCGGCTTGATGTGCCCCGCGGCCGGCGTCACCGCGACGAGCCCCGCGATCAACCCAGACGCCAGACCCAGGCTCGTCACCTTCCCGTGCCGCCACCGCTCGATCACCATCCACATCAACCCCGCCGCCGCTGCTGCCGATTGCGTCGTCGCGAACGCGAGCCCTGCCACCGAGCCCGCCACTGGACTCTCGACCGCCACCGCCGAGCCCGCGTTGAAGCCGAACCAGCCGAACCACAGCAGGCCCGCCCCCGTCAGCGTCAGCACCAGGTTGTTCGGAAGCACCGTGCGGCCGCGCGCCACGTCGCGCCGCGGCCCGAGCATGAACGCCAGCACCAACGCCGAAACGCCCGCCGAGATGTGAACGACGGTGCCGCCCGCGAAGTCGAGCACGCCCAACTTGAACAGCCACCCGTCAGCCGCCCACACCCAGTGCGCCAGCGGGCAATACACCACCGTCGACCAGATCAAGATGAACGCGACGTACGTCTTGAACCGCATGCGTTCAGCCACCGCGCCCGAGATCAGCGCCGGAGTGATGATCGCGAACTTCCCCTGGAACATCACGAACACGAGCTCGGGAATCGCCTTGTCGCCGTACAGCCGCGTGTGCGGAATTCCCGACAGGCCGAGCAGCGAAGGATCCCAACCCAGGAAGCCGCCCACCGACTTTCCGAACGACAGCATGTAACCGAACGCCACCCACTGAACGCCGATGATCGCCATCGCGACGAAGCTCATCATCATCGTCGTGAGCACGTTCTTCCGGTGCACCATGCCCCCGTAGAAGAGCGCGAGACCCGGCACCATCAGCAGCACCATCGCCGAGCTCGCGAGCATCCAGGCCGTCGAGCCGGGGTCGATCGCCTGGGTCGGTTCCATCAGCCCCTCGCCTGCAGCGCGCCCACGATCATCCGGGCGGCCGGGCTGCGGTTCAGCGTGTAGAAGTGAATGCCCGGCACGCCGCGCTGCAAGAGCCCCGTGCACTGCACCGTCGCGTGCGCGATGCCCAGCGCGGTGATCGCCGCCGGTGAATCCTTTTCGGCCTCGAGCTGGATCTGCAGGCGCATGGGCACGGTCGCTCCGCAGCGGCGGAAGAAGTTGCCGATCTGGTCGAAGGCCGTGATCGGCATGATGCCCGGCACGATCGGAATGTTGATGCCCGCCCGGCGCGCGCGTTCGACGAAGTCGAAATAGAAGGCGTTGTCGAAGAACAGCTGCGTGACGAGAAAGTCGAGGCCCGCGTCGACCTTGCGCTTCAGATGCAGCAGGTCTTCGTCGCGTGACTGCGTCTCGAGGTGACCTTCGGGGTAGCAAGCGCCGCCTAAGCAGAACGGGTATTCCTGCTCGCGAATGAACTCAATCAGCTCATTCGCGTACGCGAAGCCGTCCTTCGCCACCTCGAACTTCGTCGCGCCCTTCGGAGGGTCCCCGCGCAACGCGAGCACGTTCTCGATCTTCGCCTCGGCGAGGTCGTCGAGCACGGCCTTGAGCTCGTCGCGCGAGTGCCCGACGCAGGTGAGGTGCGCCATCGCCTCGAGCCCGGTGCGTTCTTTGATTTTTGCCACCAGCTGCAGCGTGCGATCGCGGGTGCTTCCGCCGGCGCCGTAGGTCACCGACACGTACCCGGGATCCAGGGGGCGCAGGTCTTCGAGCGTCTCCCACAGGTTCGTTTCGCCTTCGGGGGTCTTCGGCGGGAAGAACTCGAAAGAGAAGCAGGGCTTGCTGGGGTTCAACCGGTTGCGAATCTTCACCGGCCTCTCATGCCCGCGCGCGTTCGTTTGTTCAATCGAGAAACCGGTGGTGGTAGACAGCTGCCCATGCCGAAGCAGACCCCGCTCAATGCCGCCCACCGAAAGCTCGGGGGCCGAATGGTGGACTTCGCGGGCTGGGACATGCCGGTGCAGTACGCCGGCGTGATTCCCGAGCACGAAGCCGTTCGCAACAACGTCGGCCTGTTCGACGTCTCGCACATGGGCGAGATCGAATTCAAAGGCCCCAACGCGCTCGCCTCGGCGAACGCGCTGATCACCAACGATCTCACCAGGGCGGCCGACGGCCAGGCGCTGTACGCCGGCCTGCTGAACGACCAGGGTGGCTTCGTCGACGACATCGTCGCGTACCGGTTTTCGCCCGAGCACATCTTCATCTGCGTCAACGCCGGCAACGCCGACAAGGACTTCGCCTGGATGAAGGAACGCGCGAAGGGCTGCGTTCCGGTGAACCGTTCAGAAGACTACGCGCAGATCGCAGTGCAGGGTCCGAAGGCGTTCGCGCTGGTGCAGCGGCTCGCGGGCAAGCCCCTGGATGCGGTCGCCACCTACCGGTTCACCACGGGCCAGGTCGCGGGCGTCGACGCGATCATCTCGCGCACGGGCTACACGGGCGAAGACGGGTTCGAGCTGTACGTCGCTCCGAATCACGCCGAGAAGCTGTGGTTTGCGCTGCTCGACGCAGGCA
>JAYUXE010000953.1:0-3447 GCA_043753165.1 Archangiaceae bacterium
TCCGGCTTGTAGTCGACCGTGAGGCCGAGCCCCCGAAGAGAGTCCAGGTGACGCTTCGAGAATTCGTCGGCGATGAGCACGCGCATGTGGCGCGCACCATACCGACGGTCAGGCCGTCAGGCCGAGCATCTTCAGCCACGCGCGCGCCCGCGCTTCCAGCTGCGCCTGCCGGTAGGCGTGCCACCGCGCCTGCTCTTCGGGCAACCAACCGAGCACCGCGCGAAACCTTCTTTCCGGGTGCGGAGCGCCCAATGCGAGCTCGAACGATTCTTTGAGCTGCGCGTCCGACGTCTGCGCCGCGAACGATTCCATGTCCGTCAGCGTGAGGTGCGGGTCGGCCGGCGGAATCGGCTTGAAGCGCGCGCCATCGGCCTCGACTTGCGCCGCAGTGAGCCCGCCATTCTGGTTCGGGTCGTACTCGGCGTTCAGCAGCAGGGTCGAACCCGTCTGGACGTCGAGGAACCACTGCAGCGGCCCCCCTTCGCCCGAGAACGCGATGCAGACGTCGGTGAGATCAATCTCCACGGCAAAAACCTTAGGTGGCCCCAGTGGCCGGCACTCCCGCCGGCGCCGCAGCCGAAGGCTCTGCGCCTTCGCCCATCTGCCGCCGCAGCCAGGGCAACAAGATGAAGATCGCCGCCGCCGAAGCGAACACGGCCAGCGCGTTCACGACGAAGAAAACCCGGTGATCCCACGAGTGGTAGACCTCGCCAAACAGGCCCGACAGCTTGTTGCCGATCGACGTCGACAGGAACCAGCCGCCCATCATGAACGCGCGGATGCTCTTCGGCGCCATCTTGTTGGCCAGCGACAACCCCATGGGCGACAGCAGCAGTTCGCCAATCGTCACCACACCGTAAACGCCGAACAGCCACCAGGCGCTCGCCTTCGGGTTCGCATCATTCGTCGCGAGCACCGCGGCCAGCATCACCAACGCAGAACAGCCCGTCACGAAGAGGCCGAACCCAATCTTCGCCGAGGTCGAAGGCTCCTTCTTCTTGCGGCGAAGGAACGCGAAGAAGCCGACCACCAGCGGGGTGAAGAGGACGACGAAGCCGCCGTTGATTGATTGGAAGAGTTCGGCGTTCACCAGCAGCACGTGGTCGGGCGCGCGGGCCGTGCCGGCGTTCGCGTAGATGTCGTCGTGCATCTTCTGCGTCACCTGCGTCGGCTTGCCCGCCTCGACGTTCAGCTTCTTTTCCTTCTCGAGCTGCGCGTACGTCTCGTCCGGCACCACCTCGAACATCCGTTCTTCCGGGCGCGCAGTCTCTTTCGATGCGTTCTTGTAATACGCGGGGGGCGCCGTCTCGGCGAAGTCCGGAGCGAGGTTCACCAACGGCTGCACCAGCGCGTTCGGCGTCCGGTCGGTGTTGCTCGAAGCCCACTCGCTGAGCGCCGTCGCGTTCTGGTGGAAGATCGCCCAGAAGGTCACGACCACCAGGTAGATGACGAGCAGCGCCGACGTCCGCGAGCGCTCGCCCGCATCCTTCAACGTCCCGCGGATCCAGATGAAGAAGTAGACGACCGGAACGCACGCGAAGAGGAACGCCGTCGTCTGCGGGCCGAGGCCGAAGATGCCCTTGCCCGTGCCCATGCCGCCGTCGCCGAGCCCACCCAGCACCCAGCCCGCGATGCCGAACGCGATCGCCGGCCCGATGCAACGCAGCCACAGCGGCGTCAGGCTCTCGCGATCTTTGTTCTCTTTCGGGTTCACGTCGGCGTGCGCGAAGTCTTTCTGCCCGACGATGAAGATGATGAGGCCGATCATCATCCCGATGCCGGCCGACGCGAACGCCGCGTGCCAGCCCCACTTGTTGCGCACGATCGCCGCGACGAAGTTGCACGCGAAGGCACCGACGTTGATGCCCATGTAGAAGATGTTGTACCCGGCGTCGCGCAGCGGGCTGTCTTTCGGGTACAGGTTTCCGACCAGCGTCGAGATGTTGGGCTTGAAGCAGCCGTTGCCGAGCACGAGGCACAACAGCGCGAGGTACAGCATCGTCTCGCTGGGGAACGCGAGCAGCACGTGGCCGATCGCCATGAAGATGCCGCCGATGATCACCGTCTTCCGCATGCCCAACAGACGGTCGGCGATGATGCCGCCGATGAACGGCGTGAAATAGACGAGCGCGAGGTAGCTGCCGACGAGACCTGCGGCCTTCTTGCCGTCCCACCCCATGCCGCCCTTCTGCGAGTCGACCAGGTACAGGTACAGAATCCCGATCATCAAATAGAAGCTGAAGCGTTCCCACATCTCGGTGAGGAACAACCACTTCAGCCCCTTCGGGTGCTTCTGAGGGGTGCCGTCGATCGCGAGTTCGCTCATGGGCCGCGCTCATCGCAGAACCCAGAGGGGGCAGGCAAGGCGTACGGCCCGGAAGTAGTCACTGCGGGCTCAGCGGCAATTTCCGCTGGAAATGATGGGGCCTTCGCCGTGCCCCGAGTTGCGGGTGTCGCGCTGGAACTTGGGCCACGGGGCCGTCGGCTCGAGCCCCTTCGAGTCCACGATGACCGCGTAGACGGTGCCGGTGTTGCGCGCTGCGGCGTACAGCGTGCCCGCGCGATCGTTCACGCCGCCGTCCGTCAACCTCGGCCCGCAGTCGATCGTGGGCGAGGCCTCGAACGAAGCCGCCCCCTCAGGCGGCATCGCCCACAGCCGGCCGAACGTCCCGACGTCATACGCGTAGAGCCACCCGCCATCCGTCGCGGCATAGACGCGGTTGCCTTCGGCGATGATCGGCGTGCTCATGGCAAAGCCGTTGGTGGGAGACGAACGGCTCGCGCCCGACGCGAAGTTGTACTGCACCATGCTGGGGCCGCTGGCGCTGCCGAAGTAGACGACGTCCGAGGCGGCAACCGCGACGGCGCCCACGACTCCTGCGTCGGCGTAGGCAATCAGCTGCGGAGACAGCGACAAGCGCAGCAGCCCACCTGAGTCGGCCGCGTTGTGCCCCGAGGTATAAATCTCGCTGCCCGTCATCGCGATCGTCCGAATCGGCACGGGCAGCGCGAACACGGTTGGGTTGCCAAGCATCAGCAACGAGGCCTTTGCGATCGCCGGCGTACTGAAGAGGCCGAAGTACACCGCAGACGTGGTCGAGCTGACTCCCTGCTCGGGACCCATTCCAGCGCCCGGCACTTCGGCGACGACGGCGCACTTGGCGTTCGCGTCTGTCGGGCGATGCGCCCGAATGCGAAGCGAGGCTGCCGTCTCGACTCCGAACATCACGGTCTCCGCGAACACGCCCCCGGCGTTCAGCATCGCAATCGTCATCGCGCCAGCCGTGAGTTCGCCGGGCGCGAGCGAGGCACAGCCGCCCACCGGGATGCGGTTCCCCGTCGCTGGGTCGAGGTTCAAAATCTGCGCTCCCGCGTCGGGCGTGCGCGAGATGGCGTAGATGAAACTGCCGGCATCTGGCTGCCCAACGACCGGGGCCGTGGTGATGC
>JAYUXE010000954.1:0-8010 GCA_043753165.1 Archangiaceae bacterium
CTCGGCGTGCCCGGCAGCCGGCACCTGGTCTCTGTCGCCAACCCTGGCCCGGGCCCGTTGACGGTCTTCGGCGTCTCGCACGAGCTGATTCGCCCGGGCATCGTCTACGACGCGTTCGGCTTGCCGGGCTCGACGGCGATGACGCTCGCGTCCTACGCGCAGCAGCCCCTGGCGCAGCAGCTCGAGGCGCGCCAGGTGGACCTCTTCGTCCTCTTCTACGGCACCAACGAGAGCTCGCTGCACGCGCCGGCGATCGAAGAGATGAAGCGCAGCTACCCGCTGGTGCTCGCGACGCTGCGGCTGTCGTCGCCCGACGCGGCCTGTCTCTTCCTCGGCCCGACGGATCGCATGTCGAAGAAACCGAAGGGGTGGAAAGAGGTCGAGTCGCTTGATGCGGTGCAGGCGGCGGTGCGGCAGGTCGCGGAAGAAAACGGCTGCGCCTTCTGGTCGACGCGCGACGTGATGGGCGGAAAAGATTCGATCGCGTCGTGGCGGAAGCAGAAGCTCGCCAACAAGGACCACGTGCATTTGACGCCCGAGGGCTACCAGAAGCTGGCCGGGAATCTGTTCGGCGATCTGATGCGCGTGTACGACGCGTGGAGCCCGCCGCGATGATGTTCCACAGCGTTCAGTTCCTGGCCCTGGTGGGGCTGACCTTCGCGGCCTTCTGGGCCGTCGCGAACCATCGCTGGCCGCGGCTCGTGGTGCTGTTCATCGCAAGCCTCATCTTCTATTCGGCGTGGAACCCGGCTCCGCTGCTCATTTTCTTCGCGTACTGCGTGGTGAACTGGCTGTGCGGCCACCTGCTCGAACGGATGCCCGACGGCGCGGCGCGAAAAGCGGTGCTGGTTGCGGCGCTGTGTTTCCACCTCGGGATCCTCATCGTCTACAAGTACCTCGACCTGTTTCTCGGGTCGCTGGCGTCGGCGGCGAGCAAGCTGTCGCTGAACTGGAAGCCGGAACCGCTGGGGCTGCTGCTGCCCATCGGCCTGTCGTTCGTCGCCTTCCAGTGCATCTCGTTCATCGTCGACGTGTACCGGCGGCAGACCAGCGGGAAGCGGTCGCTGTTCCACCAGCTGCTGTACCAGGTGTTCTTCCCCCAGGTGGTGGCGGGGCCGATCATCCGGTCGAAGGATCTGCTCGAGAAGCTCGACGCGAAGCCGAAGGTGTCGGCAGAAGAAGGTGCGGCCGCTTTGTTCCGCATCGCGCAGGGCATCGCGAAGAAGCTGCTGATCGCCGACGTGCTGTCGGTGTCGCTGGTGGATCCGATCTTCACCAACCCGACCAACTACAGCGGGCTCGAGTGCGTGCTCGCGACCATCGCGTACACGTTTCAGATCTACTTCGACTTCTCGGGCTACTCGGACATCGCGATCGGCACCGGCGCCTTGTTCGGCTTCAAGTTCCCCGAGAACTTCAACAAGCCGTACCACGCGACCAACCTCTTCGAGTTCTGGAACCGATGGCATGTCTCGCTGTCGACGTGGCTGCGCGACTACCTGTACCGCCCGCTGGGAGGAAACCAGGGCAGCAAAGGTCAGACGCTGCGGAACCTCTTTCTGGTGATGGCGCTGGGCGGCCTGTGGCACGGGGCCGACTGGAAGTTTCTGCTGTGGGGCAGCATCCACGGCTGCCTGCTGATGATCTGGCGCCTCGTCTGGTGGAAGAACGGGAAGCCCAAAGGCGCAGTGGGCTTCGGGCGCAAGCTGCTCGGCTGGAGCCTGATGTTCAACGCCGTCGTGTTCGCGCGCATCTTCTTCCGCGCCGACACGATGGAGCTCGCGCGCACGATGTTCGCGCAGATCTTCACCTTCACCACTGACCTCGCGCGCATCTCGACGATGGCGTGGAGCTCGTTCGCGGCCTGCGTCATCCTCTATGCGATGCCGAAGATCGTCTTCGACAAGACGCAGTGGCTCTTCGTCGAGAGCCCGGTGTGGTTGCGCACGCTGGCGTTGGTCGCGCTCGGCCTCTCGATTCGGCAGATCGCCAGCTTCGAGTCGCAGCCGTACATTTACTTCCAGTACTAGGTGCGGCTCAGCCGCCGGTAGTCCTTCAGGTGGCGCAGCGCCGAGACGCGCTCGCCCTTCTTCTCGTACAGCCGCGAGAGGTTGAAGCAGGCGTCGACGCAGCCGGGGTCCAGCCGCAGGGCTTCGGTGTAGCGGGCGATCGCCTCGTCGACGCGGCCCAGGTCTTCGAGCACCACGGCGAGGTTAAAGGTGGCGGTACAGTCGTTGGGGCGGCACACCAGCGACGCGACGTAGTGCGCTTCGGCCTCACGCAGTCGGCCCCGCGAGTGCAGCAGGCGGCCGAGGTTCACGTGGGCATCGGCGTGCCGCGGGTTCTGCGCCAGCGCCTCGGTGTACTTCTCGACCGCTTCGCCCGGGCTCTGCTCTTCGAGCGCGATCGCCTGCTGAAACAACCCTTCGGCGTCCATCAGCGCGCTCGGCTGCATCCAGCTGGGAGGCGCGCCGCGACCGAAGCCGAACACGCCCTGACCATCGCGCGCATTCCACTGCTGGCCGGCCACCGTCACCACCAGCTGCTGGCCCTGGCGCGTGAGGGCGACCGCGGTGGCTTCGGCCCCTTCGGGCAGCCGCGCCTGAAGCTTGCGCAGCGCCTCGGTGAGCTTCTCTTTGGGCAGCTGCTGCGACGACAGCCCTTTCGCCGCCCGCATCAACACCAGGTCTGAAAACCCGAACAGATCGCGGGGCTGCCCATAGGCGAGCACCGACAGGTCTGCCGCCTGGGCCGGCTCGAGGCCCAGCAACTTCGCCACTTCGATCAAGGAATACGTCGTCTTCACAGGAACCCTCGTAGCAGAGGGGTCTGACATGTGCGGGCGGTCACTTGATCAGTTCGGCACTGACCGCCATCATTTCTTCGGGTAATTTCAAGCGCTTGAGCCTCGCCTTCAGGCACTTGTCGAAAGCCGCAGGCGCCGCCCGGCCATTCCAGAGAAGCAGCATGACCTTCCCGTTCGACGTCTGCAGGTCGAGCCGCCCCCCCGTCGCTTTCGACGAAGCCAGGCACGCCGACGCGGCCTTCACCACCGCTTCGTGCACCACCACCTGCCGCGCGTCGCGCACCTCGGCAAGAAAGGGGTCGATGGCACGCAGCGCGACTTCCAGCGGCGTCTCGAAGCTGTCGACGCCGCGCGGCTTCCCGGCCCCGTTCGAAAGCTTTCCGGTCGTGACCTTCTGCAGCGCCACCGACAGCTCGCCCGAACCGTTGGCGGGGCGCGTGTCCGAAACCAGGCCGCCTGCGAGCGCAAGCTGCGGCGGGCCCGGGTCGACCCGCTTTCCTTCCACCTGCACCGTCTGAAATGTTTGACCTGCTGCCGGCGTCGCCGTTTTCGCCGCGTCGGCGTCGACGCGCACCGTGACCTGCCGGGGATCCACTTCGGGGTCATACGTGAACGCCTGCTGCTTCGATTCGTTGCCCGACTCGAGCTCGACCAGAAACGTGAACGGGGTCGCAGGCTCGACGCGGGTAATCGTGAGCCGCCCCGTGACGGCCGGCGGAACCACGGCGCCCATGTTCGCCGAGCTGCCCAGCTGTTTGCTGACCGCAGGGTTGGCTGCGAAGGCCTTCGCCATTGCGGCTTGCGTCACCTGAATAAGGGACCAGCTGTAGACGAGCTGATCGCCCACCTTCGAGCGCGTCAGCCCGGCGGCCGGCGTGGGCTCGGCCGGGGCCGCCCTCGCGACTTCGGGAACAGCCACCGCGGGAACCGGGTCGGGCTGCCGAAACGGAATCGCAGGCGGCGGCTTCGGCACGGGCGCCTCATCGCACCCCCACAGCAAGAGCACGACTGCGAGGGCCAGAGGTCTCATGGCGGCCGACCCTACCAAACGGCCTGCCCCCGCGAACGGGCGACCAGATCGTTGACGCACTCGACGACTTGTTCGAGCTCGATGGGTTTGCCGAGCACGGTGATCTGCCCGATCGCCTGCGCCTCGTCGAAGACCTCGGGGGCGGGGAAGGCGGTGAGCAACACGATGGGGCACTTGAGGCCTGCGCTGCGCGCCCTGCGGACGACCTCGAGGCCCGTCGAGCCCGGCATTCGCAGGTCGGTGAGGATCACGTCGGGCGCCACCAGCGCGTTTGTCTGCATCAAGCTCAGGTAGTCCTGCAGCTCGCTGCCGTCTTCGAGCTCGACCGCGTCGTGACCTGCGTTGTGCAGCGTCGTCATCAACAGCTCGCGAAACGCGTCGTCGTCTTCGGCGACGAGAATTCGTGCTCGGCGCCGCAGGGCAGGGGATTCCATCGTCACTCCTTTTCGGGTGTGTCCGACCAGCGCTCGAGCTTCCGGTAGAGCGTCTTGCGATCCACCTTCAAGGTTCGGGCCGCGAGGATGCGGCTGCCTCCGACGGCTTCGAGCACGCGCAAGATGTGGCGGCGTTCGACTTCCTCGAGGTCGAGCAGCTCGACGCCGGGCTCGGCGACGGCGGTGGGCGGCTGGTAGCCGCGGATCTTGTCCGGCAGATCATCGGGAGTGACCTGATCGAAGGCCGACAGCGCGACTGCCCGTTCGATGCAGTTCTGCAGCTCGCGCACGTTGCCCGGCCACGCGTAGCCGACCAGCAATCGCGCAGCCTCGGTGGTGAACCCGGTGATCTTCTTTTCGGCGCGCTGCGCGTGCTGAAAGAGAAAACGCTGGGCCAGCTGCAACACGTCGGTGCTGCGCTTTCGCAGCGGTGGCAGCGCGATGCCGATCACGTTGATCCGGTAGTACAGATCTTCACGGAAGCTGCCGCGCTCGATTGCCACTTCCAGGTCGCGGTTCGTCGCCGAAATCACCCGCGCGTCGAACGCGATTTCATCGGTGCCTCCAACGGGCCGCACCTTCTTTTCCTGCAGCGCGCGCAGCAGCTTCGGCTGAAGGCCCACGGGAAGCTCGCCGATTTCATCGAGCAGCAGCGTGCCGTGCGACGCCTGCACGAAGAGCCCGACCCGCGAGGTTTTGGCATCGGTGAAGGCGCCTTTGACATGACCGAAGAGCTCGGACTCGAGCAGCGCTTCCGGCACCGCGGCACAGTTGATCGCGACGAAAGGGCCGGCGCGGCGGCGGCTGCGGTGGTGCAGCGCGCGGGCGGCGACCTCTTTGCCGCTGCCGCTTTCCCCGGTGATCAGCACCGACGCTTCGCTGTCGCCGACGCGATCGATCAGGGCGTAGACCTTTCGGATCTCAGCCGAGTCGCCGATGGTGTTGCCGTCTTCCGTGACACCCGCAGCGGCCTGGCGCAGGCGGCGCACTTCCTCGCGAAGGCGGCGGTGCTCGACGGCGCGATCGAGCACCAGCTTCAGCGCGTCGAGCTCCAGCGGTTTGGTGACGAAGTCGTACGCGCCCGCGCGAATGGCGGCCGTCGCCGTCTCGAGGCTTCCGAACGCGGTCAGCACGATCACCGGCACGTCGGGGCGGTTTCCCGCGATTCGTTCGCACAGGGCGAGCCCGTTCATTCCGGGCATGTTCAGGTCGGTGAGGACGACGTCGAAGTCTTCGGCGGCCAGCAGGGCCAGCGCCTCGTCGCCCGTCTTGCGAAGTGACCCGCGGTAGCCACGCGACTCGAGGCCGGCGACCAGCATCGCGCCCATTTCGCTGTCGTCTTCGACGATGAGGACGCGGCCGTTCATGCGGCTCCATTCTGGGGCAGGGGCAGATAGACGGAAAACGTCGAGCCCACGCCAGGCTCGCTCTTCACGTCGACCCAGCCACCGTGTTCGTGAATCAACCCGTAGACGACCGACAGGCCCAGGCCGGTGCCTTCGCCGACGTCCTTGGTGGTGAAGAAGGGCTCGAAGATGTGCGGCAGGACCTCGGCGGGAATGCCGGCCCCCGAGTCGCGCACGTCGAGCCGCGCCCAGCGGTCGGCCTGGCCCGTCACCTCCGCAGGGGGCGACCTGGCCTCGGTCGTGATCTCGACGTTCACCGCGCCGCCCGCCGCCGTCGCCTGCATCGCGTTCACCACCAGGTTGGTCATCACCTGCTCGAGCTGGCCCGGGTCGATCTGCACCAGCAACGGCTCGCCCGCCGACAGCGCGAGGCCCACCCGCTTCGAGCCGGCCATGGGGCGCAGCAGCGACAGCGTTCGTTCGACGAGGCCGCGGACGTCTTGCGAGGCGCGGGCAGGGACGCGGTGGCGGGCGAAGTCGAGCAGGTGGCGGATGATGCGGGTCATGTTCTCGGCGCGTTCGGCGATGATCCGCGCGCTGTCGTTCACCGCCGTGCCGCTGACTTCGTTGCGTTCGATCATCCGTGCACGCCCGTGGATGACGTTGATGGGAGTGCCGAGCTCGTGCGCGACCCCCGCGGCCAGCTTTCCGACGGTGGTGAGCCGGTCGGCGTGGCGCAGGTGCTCGAGCGCGACGAGGCGCGCGGCGGTCTCGGTTTCGAGGCGGGTGCGGCTCTCGCGCAGGGCGTCGGACATCTGGTTGATCGCCGTGCCGAGGTCGGTGAGCTCGTCGGCGTTCTGCAGCGCGACGCGGGCCGTGAAATCGCCGGCGCCGATCTGCGCGGCGGCGATCGACAGCGTGCGCACCGGGTTGCCGATGAGCCACTTGCCGAGCATCGCGGCCGCGATCATGAAGAGCAACGCCATCGCGACGGTGGCGAACACGGCGCCGACGACGGTGCGGCGCACCTGCAGGGATTCGTTGGCAAGGGACTCAGAGACTTCGATCGCTCCGCGGCGACCGTTGATGGACAGCGGGGTGTACGTCGCGCGGAAGCCGGGCGAAGGGTCGGGCTCGAGCAGCGAAACGGACTTGCCGTTGCGAAGCGGAGCCAGCGCTTCCGGCGAGAAGGGCAACACGGCCTGGTCGAGCCAGATCCACCGCACCTGCACCTGGTCTTCGAAGCGGTTGGCCTGGTCGAGCAGCGTGAGCGCTTCGGGCTCGCCATCGCGCGCCCACGCCCGCGCCAGCGAGCCGGCCAGCGTGTGGCCGAGCAGCAGGTGATCTTTTTCCGTGTCCAACGCCGACAGCCGGACCTCGCGCGTGACGCTGAACGCCTGGAGTGCGGCGAGCACGGCGATGGCCAGCAGGGCCAGGACCATCGTCATCCGCCGAGAGAGCTTCACGCCGCCGCACTCTAGAGACTGCGGCCTACTGCGGCGCTGCCTTCTTCTCGCCCTTCGCTTCCTTCTTCTTCGCGACCTTCTTCGACGTCTTTCCTGCCGGGGCACCGTCCGCCGCAGGTGCCGCCGCCATCACGGCGAACGGGGAAAGGGTGGCGAGGACCAGCGCGAGACGCAGCTTCATGTGTTTGCTCCGGGGTGAGGTGGAGCGCATCACTGGAGCACCCAACGTGCCACCTGCCTTCGAGGGAAGGGGCGAAAGACCAGGGGGCATTGGGCCCCTTCAGGGGGCAATTTGCCCGGACGCCCCGTTCATTTCGAGAGGCTTGAACGAAGTAGGAACCACGAGGCTCCGTTCGTCCTTTAGAGAAGCCGAGGGATGAGATTCCCGCAGAGGTCTGGTCAACGGCGCCGGCCTCGCCTCGGCGACTGCGCCCCAACATCATCGTCCCCGCGGGCACCGGCATCGACCGGCCGGTGGGCATCGACCCGCTCACGATCGACACCATCAAGCCCTTCAGCTCGCCGGTCGCCTGACGCGCATCGCCTGTGACTCCATCGATCGGGGCGGCTCTTTTCTCCGGCACCGAGCGCGGTCGTCCGGTTCCGTGGCTGCCCCGTCTCGCCGGCGGCTTCGAAGGTACCGCCACGTCAGGTTCGCAGGAAACGACCGCTTCGGAGCTCACGGTGCCAACCGGCTTCCGGGTGATCGTTGCCGAGCAACTTCTGCGAGAAATCGAATGCTCCGCGGGTTCTCTCGACGGCCCGCGGGCATTGGTGGAAGGCGAGGGCCTCGACTCTGAGACGAAGTGGGTCGCCTGCGTGCGCGACCCCGGGGTGTTACGTGCTCGACGACCAAAATGGTCGAGCTGCCGCTAACGGTGACCTCGAACGGATTTCGACGCGCGCGCGGCGGCGTTCTCGAGCGGCT
>JAYUXE010000955.1:0-17077 GCA_043753165.1 Archangiaceae bacterium
TCGGGCGCGTTGAAAGACGTGATGCCGATTCTCAACGGCACGCAGTTTCCGAAGCTCAAGCACCTGGGAATCATGAACTGCACGTTCGTGAACGAGGTCGTGGCCGCGCTGCCGAAGTCGAAGATTCTGAAGCAGCTCGAGTCGTTGGACCTGTCGATGGGCTGTCTTTCGGACGCGAGCATCGACGCGATGCTGGCCTCGAACGCCTTCGGCCATCTGCAGCTGCTCGAGCTCACCGAAAACGCGCTCACCGAGGCGAGCGAGAAGAAGGTCGGCAGGCTCGCCAAGAAGGTGAACTTCGGCGACGAGCACGAGCCCGAGCGCGCGACCCCCGACGCCTACCGGTACTGCTCGGTCGGCGAGTAGGCGGCGGTCACTCGTCGACGGTCGCCTTCTCTTCCTCTTCCTCGGCAGTGAGGACGGGGTTGGGAAGGGTGTCGAGCAGCGGGCGAAGCAGATTCATCGCGAGGGGAATGTACCGTTCGACCTCGGGCGCGAACTCCTTGCCGTACATCGCGGTGACCTCGGTGAGCTTGTCGTCCTTCGCGTCGAATGAGCCGTTGGCCGAGCCCGACCACACCTCGAGCCCGTCGCCGCAGCGCAGCAGCTTGCCGTCGACCGTGGCCGCGAACCCTTCGCCCCGCGGGGTCACCACCGGCTTGAGCCACAGCATGCCTTCGGTGCCCTCGGTGCAGACGACGGCGAGGTCGACCGGGTCCACCTGCACGAGCTCCGCGCGCACCAGGAAGTTTCGCTTCATGTTGACGTAGCGGCGCACGATGCGCGTCCACGCTTCGCCGGCTTTCTGCTGACCATCGGGCGGCGGCTGCACCACCACGGTCAGCCGCTTCACCTTCGACGCGTGCACGGTCGGCCAGTCGTCGGCCACGCGCGTTGCGTTCACCACCGAACATCCGGACAACGCCATCACGAGCACAGGAGCGAGCAGTTTCATGCCGCGAATCTATTGACCTTCGATGCGCGCTGTAAGCAGAAGCGTCTTTCGTGAGCGTGAAAGAAAAGCTGCGCGTGCACTGCGCCCGCCCGCCTCGCAGCGTGCTGTACGACGAAGACGCGGGCCTGCTGCTCGACATCGCATCGGGGAAGACGCTGGCCGTCGCCGACACGCAGGTGCAGGCGCTTGAAGAACGCACCGACCACCAGACGATGCGGCCGTACGTCTCGCTGCTGCTTCAAGACGGAAGGGCACTGGCGCTGGCCGAAGCGGGCATCGCGTTCACCCCCGTCTTCACCAACACCGGGCCGATGTCCGAGCTTTCGCCTGCCGTCTGCTGGCGCGACTTCTACAACCTCGTTCAGCAGCTGAAGCACGAGCTCTACGGCCACCCCGACGTCGAGCCCGGCGCGGCGACCGTGCGGATTCTGATGTGCTGCCTTGCCATCGTCGACGGCGCACGCGCGGCCGGCTTCGACGTGGGCCGTGAAGAACAGGAGCTCGAGTGGCACCTGCGCGAGCTCGAGCGCCGCGCGCCTGCCGTGTGACCTGCGCTACCGGGCTCTGCGAATGCCCAGCGCACGACTTCTGTCGGGATGAACGGGGTCCTTTGGCGCCCCAATCACCTTTTGCACGATGAGCCGCATCGACTGCTTCGCGCGCTCGATGTCCTTCGGCCCCGCCTGATTTTCGAGCAGGTGGTGCGACACGCCTTCCAGCGCCGCGACGAGGGCAATCGGAATGTACGGGTCAGGCTTTCCGGCCGCCTGTGACAGCAGCTCGTACAGCTGCGCGCGGAACCCCTTGCGAAGCGCGGCCAGCGGCGAGTCCGACAGCATCGCCTGCTCGAGCAGCACCTGAAGCATCCGCGGGCTCTCGAGGTGGAAGTTCAAGAACAAGTCCGTGCCCAGAAGAATCGCCTGCAGCGGCGCCGCCGTGTTCGCCTGGACCGCCGCCATCATCGCGGTGAGCAGCGCTTTCGTCGTGCGCGCGTAGATGCCGGCCAGCACGTCTTCCTTGCTCGTGAAGTAGCTGTAGTACGTGCGCCGCGACACCTTTGCGGTGGCGAGAATGTCTTCCACGCGGGTGCGCGCGAAGCCCAGCCGTTCGAACACCTTCATCGCCGCGACCACGATTTCGTCTTGCGTGGTCTGCGGGGGCTCCATCACGGCGCTTCGTAGCCCAATTGAGCCATGCGACAGTCGCATTCCCATGCACCCCAACGCCCAGCTGCTCACCGCGTTCTACGAAGGCTTCGCGCGCCAGGACCCGGTTCCGATGGTGAAGGTCTACGCGCCCGACGCCGCGTTCTCAGACCCTGCCTTTCCGAATCTGCGCGGCGCCGAAATCGGCGACATGTGGACGATGCTCACCGGCCGCGCGAAGGGCTTCTCGCTCACCTTCCGCGACGTGCAGGCCGACGACACCAAAGGCAGCGCGCACTGGGAAGCGAAGTACCTCTTTCAGGGCGGGCGGCCGGTTCACAACATCATCGACGCGACGTTCGACTTCCGTGACGGCCTCGTCACCCGGCACGTCGACCACTTCGACTTGTGGCGGTGGAGCCGGCAGGCCGTCGGTCTTCCCGGCGTGCTCCTCGGCTGGTCAGGCTTCCTGAAGAACAAGGTTCAGGGCCAGGCGGCGAAGGGACTCGCCGAGTTCCGGGCGAAGAAAAACGGCACGAGCGCGTAACTTGCGAGCGTCGCGGCGCTGCGCCACTGTGGGAAGCGACGATGCCGCGCCGTCTGCTCCCGAGCCTGTTTCTCGCCTTCGCCGGCATTGCGGCGGGCTGTTCCGCGGGCGCGGGCGAGTGTGAGCCGGGCCGCACGTACACCTGTTACCCCGGCCCCAACGGCACGCTGGGCGTCGGCGAATGCCGCGCCGGCAGCTTCATCTGCAGCGCGGGTGGCAAGCGCGGCGACTGCATGGGCTCAATCGTCCCCAAGCCTGAGCTCTGCGACGAACGCGACAACAACTGCGACGGCGAAGTCGACGAAGGCGCGGCGAACGCGTGCGGCGGCTGCACCGTGCTCGAGCACAACCCCGGCGAGACGTGCCCCAGTTGCGGCACGTACATCTGCCAGGGCAAAGAAGCCGTCACCTGCCCGGGCGGAAATCCAAACAACTGCGCGCAGTGCAACAAGCCCAACATCACCGGCCTGGGCATGTCGTGCGTCGGCGACAACGGCTGCCCCGGCACCACCACCTGCTCGACCGACGGCGGCACCGAGCCGTCATGTCCTGGCGCACGGAAGAACAACTGCGGCGTCTGCGGAATGCCAGACGTCACGGGCCTCGGCGCTGCGTGCAACCAGGGCGGCTGCGCCGGCACGCTTCAATGCAACCTCGCCGGCACGGGCACCGTCTGCGGGGGGCCCAACCGCAACAACTGCAATGCGTGCGGCCTCGCCGACGTGCAAGGCATCGGCACCAAGTGCGGTGGAACGTTGGGCTGCGGCGTCGTCACCTGCACCCCTGCGGGCGATGCCGGCTTTTGCCAGAGCGCCACCGACGACGTCGACACCGACGGCATCCCCGGCCCGTGCGACAACTGCCCCGCCGTCGTGAACGTGAATCAGGCGGACATGGATGGCGATGGCAAGGGCGACGCCTGCGACAACTGCCCCCTCGTCGCGAACCCGACCCAAGTCGATGGCGACAGCGATGGCAAAGGCGACGCCTGCGACAACTGCCCGACGGTCGCGAACCCCACGCAGTCGAACGCCGACAACGATGCGATGGGCGACGCGTGCGACCCCGATGACGACAACGACACGGTGCTCGACGCCGCCGACAACTGCCCGCTGAACCCGAACACCTCGCAGGCCGATGGCGACGGCGACAACAAGGGCGACGCCTGTGACAACTGCCCGGCCGTCGCGAACCCGACCCAGCTCGACACCGATGGCGACGGAAGGGGCGACGCTTGCGACAACTGCGCGGCGACGCCGAACGCGAACCAGGCCGATGGCGATGGCGATTCGCGCGGCAATGTCTGTGACAACTGCCCGGCGATTTCGAACGCGTCGCAACTCGACAGCGACGCCGATGGCAAAGGCAACGTCTGCGACAACTGCCAGACCCTGGCGAACCCGACGCAGACGGACACGGACGGCGATGGAAAAGGCGACGTCTGCGACATCGTCATCTCTGAGCTCGCCGCGGCGGGCACGGCAGGCGCGGGCGACGAGTTCGTCGAGCTCTACAACGGCGGGCCGGCCGCGGTGAGCCTCGGCGGCTGGAAGCTTCAGTACAGGTCCTCGGGCGGCGCCAGCTACCAGGCGATCGACACCATTCCCGCGGGCACGATGATTGGGCCGAAGGGGTTCTACCTGCTCGCCTCGGGCACTGCGTCTGGCTACACGGGCGCTCCCATTGCCGACCAGGTGGTGAAGACGGGCGCAGGGGCCGACACGACGATGAACCTCTCGGGCACCGATGGCCACGTGCGGCTCGGCCTACCGGGCGTGACGACGGCGCCCACCGCTGCAGACGGCGGAGTCGACCCACTCGTCGCCGACACCGTCGGGTACGGCAATGCCGCGCTGGGCCCCGAGACCTCGCCCGCCGTCGGAGCGAGCTTCACCGCCGGAAATTCCCTCGAGCGCCGCGCGAACGCCTCGGCTTCCGCCGCGTCGATGATGGGTGGCGCGGACGTCAGCGCCGGCAACAACCTCGACACCGACAACAACGGCACCGATTTCATCGTTCGCACGTCGCGCCAGCCGCAGAGCAAAGCCTCGCCTCCGGAACCTTAGGGCGCCGACCGCAGCGCGAGCGTGAACCGCGCGCCGCCCCCCGGCCGTTGGTCCGCCAGCAGGTCTCCTCCGGCGCGCCGCAGGTATTCGCGCGAAGTGGCGAGCCCCATGCCGACGCCACCGCCCGGACCTTTGGTGGTGTAGATGCCGAGCCCCGCCGCGCTCGCGATGCAGAACAGCCACTGCACCTGCTCTATCGCCGGCGCGCCGAACAGCTGCAGCACCACGAACCCGGAGCCCACCGTGCCGAGCCCGCCGACGACTGCGGCGCCGACGTCGTCGCGGCTCAGCATCACCAGGCAGAAGGGCAGGGCGATGAGCCACGCGAAGTGGGCCGTGTGGTGGCTGCCGTAGAAAGGGGATCATCGTCAGCGACGTGAAGAACATGACCCGCTGGCGCCAGCGCACGAAGCGTTCTTCATCTTCGTAAGACCGCAGTGGCAGCGACGCCTGGGTGAAGATGACTGGTTCTGGATCAGAGCAACCCGTGTGCCCCTGCTGACTGCCTGCAGATCCAACCTCGATTCGGGGGTCATCCTGCACCTCGGGGTCAGGCGGCACTCGCCCAAGGGGGGCTTGTCGGCTATGAGCGCGCCCCATGCGACCCATTCTGCTTTCCGCTTTTGCTGCCCTCGCCCTGCTGACGTTTGGCTGTGAGAAGAAGCCGGTGGCCCCTGTGGCCGTCGAAGAGAAGAAGGCCGACCCGGTGGTTGCGGCCGCCGCGAAGGACACCGAAGACATCGTCATCGGCGAAGTCGGAAGCCTCACCGGCGCAGAAGCGGCGTTCGGCATCTCGACGCGCAACGGCATCGAGCTCGCGCTGGAAGAACAGAACGCCGCAGGGGGCGTGAAGGGGAAGAAGGTTCGCGTCATCGTGTACGACGACCAGAGCAAGCCGGAAGAAGCGGCCAGCGCCGCCACGCGCCTCATCACCCAGGACAAGGTGAAATTGATTCTCGGCGAAGTGGCGTCCAGCAACTCGCTGGCGATGGCGCCCATCTGCCAGGACAACAAGGTGCCGATGATTTCGCCGTCGTCGACCAACCCCGCCGTGACCGAGAAGGGCGACTACATCTTCCGCGTCTGCTTCATCGACCCCTTCCAGGGCTACGTGATGGCGAAGTACGCGCACGACGAGCTCAAGTTCAAGACGGCCGCGATTCTCAAAGACGTGAAGAGCGCCTACTCGGTCGGTCTCACCGAGGTGTTCGAGCGCAGCTTCTCGGCGATGGGTGGAAAGATTGTGGGCGTCGAGAGCTACGCGAAGGGTGACACCGACTTCCGTTCGCAGCTGACCGCCATCAAGAAGCTGAAGGCCGAAGGCCTGTACGTGCCGGGCTACTACAACGACGTCGGCATCATCGCGCGCCAGGCCCGCGAGCTCGGCCTCAAGGTCGTGATGATGGGCGGCGACGGCTGGGACAGCGAGAAGCTGTTCGAGCTCGGTGGCAAGGCGATCGAAGGCAGCTACGTCTCGAACCACTACTCGCCCGAAGACCCGTCGCCGGTCGTGCAGGGCTTCATCAGCAAGTACAAGGCGAAGTACGGCGGCGTGCCCGATTCGCTCGCGGCGCTCGGCTACGACTCGGCCAACGTCGCCATCGAAGCGATGAAGCGCGCCCCCAATTTGTCGGGTCCGGCGCTGCGCGATGAGATCGCGAAGACGAAGGACTTCCCGGGCGTCGCGGGCACCATCTCGATGAACGAGAAGCGCGACGCGGTGAAGCCGGCCGTCGTGCTCAAGGTCGAAGACGGGAAGTTCAAGTACGTCGCGACCGTGAAGCCCGAGTAGAACGCGAACGATGTACGGGCTCCTGCAGCACCTCATCAACGGCCTCGCCGCCGGCACCATCTACGCGCTCGTCGCGCTGGGCTACACGATGGTCTACGGCGTGCTGAAGCTGATCAACTTCGCGCACGGCGACGTGATGATGGTCGGCGTCTATGTCGGCTACGCCACCGCGTTCATGTTGGGAAAAGAGCACTTCGGCTCGTTCGGCGCGGTGCTGATCATCTTCCTCGTCGCGATGCTCGCGTGCGCGCTGTTCGGGTTGCTCATCGAACGGTTTGCCTACCGGCCGCTGCGCGAGAAGCCGCGGCTCACCTCGCTCATCACCGCCATCGGCATCTCGTTCGCGCTCTCGTACGGCTTTCAGATGGACTGGGCGGTGAAGCTCGGCGGCAAGAGCTACACGATTCTTCCCGGGGCGGCGTCGCGGGCGTTTCCGGAAATCATCGTGCCGGCCCAGTGGCTCGAGATCGGCAGCGAAGAGTCGAGCGTCATCATCTGGAACTGGCAGGTCATCTCTTTCGTCATCGCCGCGGTGCTCATGGTTGGGCTGCAGTTCCTCGTCTTCAAGACGAAGTTCGGGCGGGCCATGCGCGCCGTCAGCTTCGACCACCGCGTCGCGGCGCTGCTCGGGATTCCGGTCGATCGCGTCATCGCCGGCACGTTCATGCTGGGCTCCGCGCTCGCCGCGTGCGCCGGGCTGCTGTACGCAATCAAGGACACTTCGGTGCAGCCGCTGATGGGCATGTACATCGGGCTCAAGGCGTTCGTGGCCGCGGTCATCGGTGGCATCGGCAACGTGCCGGGGGCCGTGGTCGGTGCGCTCGCGCTCGGGCTCTGTGAAGAGTTCGTCGTCGGCTACACGTCGTCGAGCTGGCGTGACGCCGTCGCGTTTGGCTTCCTCATCCTGGTGCTGCTCGCCAGGCCCGAAGGGTTGTTCGGGCGCGTCCAGGCGGAGAAGGTGTGATTCGCGGCATCGCCCCCGTGTTGATTGCGGCGGCCGTGTGCGTCGCGCTTCAGCTGGGCCTCGGCCCGTTTCAGTTCTTCGCGTACCTGGCCGCGCTCGTCGGCGTGAACGTCATCCTCGCGGTGTCGCTGAACATCATCAACGGGATGACGGGCCAGTTTTCCATCGGCCACGCCGGCTTCATGGCGGTCGGTGCGTACCTCGCGGGGATCCTCAGCATCGCGACGAAGCAGGACCACCTGAGCTTCCTTCCCGAAGCCGTCAGCGATCAGGTCTTTCTCGTCGTTTCGTTGTGCGCGGGAGGAACCGGAGCCGCGCTGTGCGGCCTCATCGTCGGCCTTCCGTCGCTCCGCTTGCGCGGCGACTACCTGGCCATCGTCACGCTCGGCTTCGGCGAAATCATTCGCGTCATCGTGCAGAACACGCAGGCGCTGGGCGGCGCGTTGGGTTTGTCGGCAGTTCCGCAGCGCGCGGGCTTCGGCATGGTCTGGTTCTGGGTCTTCCTCGTCGTGCTGGTCGCCCGGCGGCTGGCCGCTTCGCCGCACGGCCGCAGCCTCTGGGCGATTCGCGAAGACGAGATTGCCGCAGAAGCGATGGGCGTCGACACCACCAGCTACAAGGTCCGGGCGTTCGTGCTCTCGAGCTTCTTTGCCGGCGTCGCGGGCGGGCTGTTCGCGCACTTCGTGCCCATCGTGAACCCCGGCAGCTTCACGTTCGTGAAGTCGATGGAGATCGTGGTGATGATTGTCGCCGGCGGTCTGGGCTCGACGACAGGTGCGTTCACGGCCGCAATCTTTCTCACGCTGCTGCCGGAAGGGATGCGCAGCCTCTTCACCACGCTGGGGGGTGGCGACCCGTCTTTGGCGCAGAAGGTCGACCAGGTGCGCATGCCGATTTACGGCGTCCTGCTGGTCATCATCATGCTCACCCGCCCGAAAGGAATCTTCGGCACGCACGAAGCGTGGGACGCGATCGCCCGCTGGCGGCGAAAGGCGAAGCCGGCATGACGGACGCGCTGCTCGAGGTGAAGAACGTCTCGATTCGTTTCGGGGGCCTGAAGGCGCTCAGCGAGTTTTCGCTGGAGGTCCGCAAGGGCGATTTGAAGGGTTTGATTGGCCCCAACGGCGCAGGGAAGACGACGGCGTTCAACGCGCTCACCGGCGTGTATCCGCCCAGCGAAGGCACCGTGCGCGTCGGCGGCACGCAGGTGAATCGGCAAGGGAAGTCGAGCCTGCGGCCGCACCAAATAAACCGGCTGGGTCTCGCCCGCACGTTTCAAAACATCCGCCTCTTCAAAGAGCTGACCGTGCTCGACAACGTGCGTGTCGCCATCATTCCGCGCGGGCGCGTTCACGGCACGCTGCGCAACTACGTCGACTGGTTTCGCGCGTTCCTCCGCACGCCCGGGTTCCTGAAAGAAGAGCAGGAAGTCACGGAACGCGCGGATGCGCTGCTGCAGGTGATGGGGCTGTCGCATCGCCGCGAAGAGCTCGCGCGGAATCTGCCGTACGGTGAGCAGCGCCGGCTCGAGATTGCGCGCGCGCTGGGCACCGAACCGAAGGTGCTGCTGCTCGACGAGCCTGCGGCCGGCATGAACACCCGCGAAAAGAGCGACTTGATGGTTCTCATTCGCGACCTGAGGGACAAGTTCGGGCTCGGCATTCTGCTGATCGAGCACGACATGAAGCTGGTGATGGGCATCTGCGAGCAGATTACGGTGCTGGACCACGGCGAGACGATTGCGACGGGGACTCCAGCGGAAGTGCGCGCGGACCCGAAGGTCATCGAAGCGTACCTGGGTGAAGCGCCGGTTCCCGGAGCCGCCGCTTGACCGAGCCCCGCTCGGCGCGTGAGCCGCTGCTGGACGTGACGGGACTTCAGGTCGCGTACGGCGCCATCACTGCGCTCAAAGGCATCGAGCTGTCCGTCGGCAAAGGCGAAGTCGTCGCGCTCATCGGAGCCAACGGCGCTGGCAAGACGAGCACCCTTCGCGCCATCAGCGGCATGCTGAAGCCCGCGGGTGGGAAGATTGTGCTGAAGGGCGCGGACATCACGGGCCACAAGGCGCACACGCTGGTGCCGAAGGGCATGGCGCACGCGCCCGAAGGCCGGGGGATTTTTCCGAACCTCACCGTCGAAGAAAACCTCGAGCTCGGCGCGTACCTGCGCAACGACAAGGCGGGCATCGCGGCCGACGCGCTGCGGATGTTCGGTTTCTTCCCGGTCTTGAAAGAACGGCGCGGACAACCGGCGGGCACACTGTCGGGCGGTGAGCAGCAGATGCTCGCGATTTCCCGCGCGCTGATGTCGCGGCCGACGTTGCTGTTGCTCGATGAGCCGTCACTGGGGCTCGCTCCGCAGGTGACGCAGACCATCTTCCGGATTCTTCGCGAGGTGAACGCGCAGGGCGTCTCGATTCTGCTCGTCGAACAGAACGCGCACCTCGCGCTCGGGCTCTGCCACTGGGCGTACGTGCTCGAGACGGGGCAGGTGGTGATGACCGGCACCGGGAAAGAGCTGCTCGCCTCCGAGGAAATTCGGAAGGCGTACCTCGGCGAGTAGCGCTCAGTCTCTGGCGTCACCCAGTGCCGTGACGCGTCGTTTCGTCGGCGGCTGGCAAAGCAACACCTGCGAGAAATCGGAAAGCGCCGGGGGTTCTCTCGACGGCCCTCGGGCATTGATTGAAGAGAGGACTTCCTTTTCTGCGCCGAAGACCGCGTTCATCGCGCGATTTGACGGGGGTGGGGCGCGCCGGCCGCCCTACTGGGTAAGCCTCCGCGCCCCACCCCCAACATTTCGCCGCTGTCGCGGTAGAAACGCGCGGATTCGGCTGCGAGTTTCCGGCCTTCACCTCCTTCAATGCCCGCGGGGAGGTCGAGAGAACCCGCAGAGCTTTCGATTTCTCGCAGGTGTTCCTCGGCAATGCTCGACGAAGGCTGCTCGGCGCCGTGAACGGCACGTCGGAGGTCTTCAGCGATTTCGAAGTGGCGGTACCTTCGGAGCCGCCGGCGAAAGGGCGCAGCCACGGAACCGGACGAGTTGCGGGAAGGTGGGTAGTTCCGGAAGACGCTTGCCGGCGCCAACCGCGCTGACGCAGCCGCGCCGGTGTGCTCGATGTTTCCCCCTGCGCGAGCGCCTCGGCCTTCAGCGTCTTCGGTTGGGAGGAAGCTGGCCCGTCGACTTCGCTCGGGTGAGCGCGTCGGCCGAGACTTCGCTTGGCGCTACTCAGTCGGGCAGTCGTACTCGATGTCTTTCTCTGCTTCGGCGGTGACCTCGTAGGTCTGCGACACGCCGGGCCGCGCTTCGCCAGACCCGTCGTAGCAATCGAAGCGAACCTTGTGCTTGCCGGGCTTCACCTTGTGGCCGAGCACGGGTGAGCCGCCGACCTTCTTGCCGTCGACGAACACGTCGGCCGTGTCGGACGCGCGCAGGTTGAGCTGACCGAACGTTGCGGCCGACCCACCCGTGGCCGGAACCACGGCATCCGCGGCAGGCTTCGGCGACGGCGGAGGTTTGGCCGCAACCGGAGCAGGCGGAGGCTTTGCCGCAACCGGCGCAGGCGCCGGAGCCGGCTTCACCTCAGCGACCGGGGCGGGCTTCAGCGCCTCGAGTTCGTCTGCTTCTTTGGCAGGCACGGGAACCGGAACCGGAACCGGCGCGGGAACCACCGCTGCGACGGCCGCGGCGACGGGCATCCCCGGCAGGGCGCGCATCACGACGGCAGGAACAGGCCGCGACGGCTGCGCTGCAGCCGGAGCGGAAATGATTCCGAGTCCAATCACTGCCGCCGAGGCGAGAAGCAGGATGATTGCGAGTGCAATTTTCAAGGTCGGGTCTCCGGGGTCGATGGTAGTGACAGCCGCCCCAAACCTCCAAGTTCCCGGAGCTTCAAAAACCAAAATGCTGACCCTCGCGCTGATCTCCTTCCTCTCGCAGACCGAAGTCCCCGCCTCGACCGACCCCGCTGAACGCGCCGCCGCCGCTGCCGAACGCGCCGCCGTCGCCGCCCAAAAAGCCGCCGAGGCCGTGCAGAAGCTCGTGGAGGCACAGACGGGAACGCCGGCCGCTGCGGAAGCGGCGCCTGCCGAAGGCGAGCCGAAGATGGACCCATGGAAGGGCTCGGTCGGCATCGGCCTCATCGCCATCACCGGCAACGCCGAGACGTTGACCGCCACCTTCAACGCCGCCGTCGACAAGAAGGTCGGCAAATGGGCCTTTGGCGGTCGCGCGAGCGCTGCGTACGGCCAGTCGCGCCCCCCTTCCGGTGGCCCCGACCAGGTCTCAGCGATGCGCGCCGGCCTGCTGCTGCGCGGTGACCGTTCGCTCGTCTCCTTCGCGAGCCTCTTCCTCATCGGCGGCCTCGAAACCGACCACGTGAAGAGCGTCGAGCTGCGCGAGTTCGCCGAGCTCGGTACCGGCATCCGCTTCTACGAGCTCAAAGAAGGCGAGCTCGAGCGCGTCTTCATTCGCGCGGACATCGGCCTTCGCTACAGCCACGAGTCGCGCTTCCAGTACTACTCGGACGGCACGACGCCCGGCGGCACCGGCCTGGCCGACGCGCACCTGCTCGGCCCCCGCATCGGCCTCATCTTCCGTTACGCGCTCAACAAGCACGTGAAGTTCTCGGAAGAGGCGGAGTTCATCCCCAACCTCCTCGGCCCGTCGCGCTTCATCGTCAACAGCACCACGAAGCTCAACGCCCGCCTCACCGATTCGCTCAGCGTCTCGGCGTCCTTCCTCGTCAACTACGACTCGGCGCCGGCCGCGAAGAAGCGCGACACGGACACCGCGCTCACCCTCGGGCTCGAAGCCGCGTTCTAGTCCGCAGCAACCCGAGCGCGGCGAGCAGCATCCACGCCGCCGCGCCTTCGGCCCCCGTCGAGCAACCACACCCCGACGACACGGTGCGAATCTTCATGTCGCCCGTCTCGGGGTCGTCCACCGGCACCTTCTTCGGCGGCTGCATCGCCGTGCCCGCGTCGACCACCCCCTTCGGCAGACACAGCCGTTCGCCCGTCGCGAGGCCCGTGCACTCTTCCCCGTTCGGGCACGACTCGAGCTCGATGCCCGCGCAGCTCGTCCGGCAGTTTCCTTCCAGACACACCGCATCCACCGCGCAGCCCGGCCGCGTCTTCCACACCGTGCAGCCCGTCGGAGCGGTTTCGCAAACCGACGGAGCCCCCGCCACGCACTTGCCCGCGCCCAGCGTGCACTCGTTCTGACACGGAGGAATACAGACGCCGCCCTGGCACGTCTCACCCGCCGCGCACGCGCCCGCCACCACCAACGCCTGGCAGCCCGTCGCCTGCGCCTGGCACTCTTCGAGCCCGCCGGAAGCGCCGCACCGCTTCGTCCCCGGCGAACAGCTGACCGCGCACGCCTGGCACAGCCCGTTCGTGCACGTCGTCCCCGCGCCGCACGGCTGCTGCGCCGTCCACACCGTGCACGCGTTCGCGTCCGTCGCGCAGCTTTCGGGATTATTTCCGTTGCAGCGGCCCGAGCCCACGGTGCACGTCGTGCCGCACACCCCGCACGCGCCACCGCTGCAGAAGCTCGTGCACTGCTGACCCGCCTGCCACGCGGTGCAACCCTGGCCGTCGGCGACGCAGCTCTCGACGGTGGTGCCGGCGCAGCGCTTCGCTCCGGCGGTGCAGGCCGAGGTGCAGCTCACGCAGCTGTTGCCCGTGCAGCGCGTGCCCGTGGCGCACACGGCCGCTTTCCACTGCGTGCAGCCGCTGACCACGTTCCAGTCGCAGCTCTCGACGCCCGTCGCCGTGCAGCGCGACGCGTTGATGCTGCACGCCTGGCACGAGTTGCACTGCCCGCCCGCACACACTTCGCCGTAGCCGCAGTCGCGCGTCGTCGCCCACGCCGTGCAACCATTCGCCTGCACCTGGCAGCTCTGCGCCGTCGAGCCGCTGCAGCGAAGGGCTCCCGACGCACACGCATTCGTGCACGCCTGGCACGCGCCGCCCATGCACTGTGACATCGGCGCGCAGTTCGTCGTCGTCCAGTTCGTGCAGCCCGTTGCCGCGTCCAGCGTGCAGGCCTGGCGTTGGCCCTGCGCGTTGCAGAGCGCCGCTCCGTTCGTGCAGGCGTTGATGCAGCAGGTCGCCGTCGACGACGCGATGGTGTTCAGTGTGCTGGTCAGCGCGGCCGAGCTGTTCGCCGCGTACGCGCTGCCCGTGCCGCCCGCCGCTGCAATCGCGTCGAGCACCGTCTTGTCGTTCGCCGACGTCACCGACGCCCCGAAGCCCACCACGTACACCTTGATGCCCGCGTTCTTCAGTGCCGCCGCGGCGGCCACCGTCGCGTTGTCATCGAGACAGTCTTTCGCGCCGAGGCTGCAGCAGCTCGCGCCACTGCAGGTGTTGGTGTTTTGACACCCGGCCGTCGTCGTCTGGCAGCTGGCCGCATTGTTCGACAGGTTGCAGTTCGGCAGGCCGTCGGTGATGAGCAGCACGTGCGCCGGCGCCGTGAGGCCGAGGCCCAGCAGGTAATTCTTCGCCTGCACCAGGCTCGTCGCCGTCGGAGTGCCGCCGCCCGACGCGCTCGCCTGGTAGATGTTGTTCACCTGCGCCGCCGTCGACGGCACGCCCGCCACCGTCGTGCCCGTGGTGCAGTTGAAGGTGCTCGAGAGCTCCGGGTACATCATCACCCCGAAGCGGAAGCGGTTCGAGAATTGCGCGGCGACCTGCGGCACCACCGTGCGCGCGGTCGACCACTTCGAAGGAGCCGTGGGCGCGTTCACCGGATCCGGCACCGCCGACATCGAGCCCGACTTGTCCTGGATGATGAACAGAAGCGGCAGCTCAGTACACGGAGCCGCCGCTGCCAGACCTGCGAAACCAATGACAAAGAGGGCAAGTGCGCGGCTAAACATGCGGGTGTTATCTGGAGTGCTCACCAGGGGTTTCCGAAAAACCCCAATTGCCTCAAATGTTCTCGGCGAACGAGAAAAGCGAAGGCCCCGATTGGATACTGCGCGTCCGTGAATCAGCCCGCTTTACAGGGTGAGGCGTTGCTCGAAGGGCTGGTCGCGCTTGCGATTCAGGTCGCGCAGACGCGTTCCATCGATGCGGCGCTGAAGGTGGCGGGCGAGGGCGTCGAGAAGTTGGGGCTGGGAATGCGAGTGGTGCAGCGCGTCGGCGCCCAGGGGGTTCTGCGGTACGCGGCAACCGGGCACGGTCAAAAGCTGCTCGGGCCGTTGAATGCCGGAATGAACGCGGCCTTCGATGCGGGTGCGCCGCTGTTCATCGCCGACCTCGAGAAGTGGCTGGTCGAAGTGGGGTCGAACCCTTCGGTCGCAGCGGCCGGCATCGAGGCGGGCTTCGGGCGAATGGTCATCACCCCACTCACCGTTGGCGGCAAGAAGTGGGGCGCGCTCATGCTCGCGTCGAACGGGCTGGAAGAACGCGATGTGCCGGCGTTGTCGCTGTTCAGCGCGCAGCTGACCTCGGTGCTCGAGGTGGCCGAGACGTTCGAACGGCTCGACGTGCGGAACAAAGAGCTCGAGGCGGTGCATGCGATCGCGACGGCCGCAGCCCCGCAGACGAGCAGCGCGCGGTTGCTCGAGATTGTGGCACGCGCGACGCGCAGTGATGCTGCGGGCCTGTATCGCTTCGAGCCCGACACCGGCGAGTACTCGGTGGTCGGAGATTTGTGGGGCTTCGAGGGCGAGGTGCCTGTGGCCTGGCGGCGGTTCAAGCAGTCCGAGCTCAGGGACGACGAGCTGCGCAGCAAGGCGGGCACCGTCGCCGAGCTCTCGCGCAAGATGATGCGCGTCGCGCTGAACGTCGAAGGCAAGCCGTCGGGTTTTCTGTGGCTCAGCCGCGCGTCCGACGAGGCGTACGACGACGCCGACGTGCGCACCGCGGAAGTGCTGGGCGTGCAGGTGTCGGCGCTGCTCGAGCGGGCGCGGCTGAATGCAGAAGGCCTGAAGCGGGTGAGGCAGCTCGAGCTCCTGTACGAGATGACGAGCGCGAGCGCGGTGGTGGGGCAGGTGACGCCCGTCATCGACCGGCTGCTGACGCAGATGCTCGACGCGATTCCGGTCGACGGCACCGCGATTCATTTCGTCGAACGCACGCAGCTGCGGCTCGCCGGGTGGAAGCTTCGGCCGAGCCTGATTCAGCCGACGCCGCCGACGTGCGAGTTCATGGCGATCGACGAGACCACCGTCGCGGGTCGCACCGCGCTTCATCGCAAGGCGACGCGGCTGTCGAAGTCGGAAGACCCGGGGTTCACGTCGGGTGACGCAGGCCGGCTGAACATCCAGCACGTGATGTCGGCGCCGCTGCTCGTGGGCGATCGGTTGGTGGGCACCCTGACGGTCGCGCGGCACACCGACGCGCCTTTCACGAATGAAGAGGCGCAGCTGATCGAGAGCTGCGCGGTGCACATCGCGGTGATTCTCGAGCACGTGCGGCTCTACGACGACTTGAAGGTCAGCTACGACGAGCTCGCGCGCACGCAGGCCGAGCTGGTGAAGCATGAACGGTTGGCCGCGCTGGGTGAGCTCGCGGCGGTGATGGCGCACGAGGTGCGAAATCCTCTGGGCGTCATCTTCAACTCGCTGACGAGCCTGAAGCGCAGCGTGCGTCCGGCGAGTGACGAAGACGTGTTGCTCAAAATCATCGGCGAAGAAGCAGATCGCCTGAATCGCATCGTCGGTGACCTGCTCGATTTCGCGCGGCCGTACGAGGCGCAGAAGAAGCCGATCGCGCTCGAGCCCATCATCGGCAGCGCGGTGACCGCGGCGCTCGCGGCCGTCCCAAATGGGGCAACGCGCGTGGTGGTGCAGTTTCCGGCCGAGCTGCCGCGGTTTCAGATTGACGGCCATCTCGTGCGGCAGGCGTTCGTGAACCTGCTCGTCAATGCGCTGCAGGCGATGCCACGCGGCGGGACGGTGACGGTGCGCGCACTGCCGGAAGAAAAGGCGGGCCAGCTGTGGGCGCGCATCGAGGTGCGGGACGAGGGCGATGGCATTCCCGCCGTCGCCGCCGAACGCATTTTTCAGCCGTTCTTCACCACGAAGGCGACCGGCACGGGGCTCGGCCTGGCGGTCGTGAAGCGGATCATCGACGCGCACCACGGGCAGGTCACCGTGCAGGCCCGGGCTGAAGGCGGGACCACGTTCATCGTTCGCCTGCCGGGTGGTTTTCCGATCGAAGAAGAGCCGGCGGACGACGACGACGGCGAGGACACGCTGCCCACCGTGCTTCCACTGGCGGGCGCGTGAGGGCGATGGCGTTGGCGCTCTTCTTGTCTGCGTCGGCGGCGTACACGACGCCTCCCGTGTTGGACGACTTCACCTTCGAACGGAAAGCGTTCGGGCCAAACCGTGCGCAGCCTTCGAGCTGTTTGCGTTCGCGGCGGTCGGCGCGCATCTGGCGGCGGCGGCTGCACGCAACGCAACTACCCGACCGAAGATTCCCGCATCGCCGTGCGCCTCGTCGCCGTCGACCTCGCGGGCAATCGGTCGGCTCAGACGCCTGCGCATCAACTCAAGAACGTCGGCTGCGGCTGCTCATCTGCGGCGGGGCTGCCCTGGGGGGTGCTCGTTCTGCTCGCCGTCCGTCGACGCCGGTGCTGACTTCGTTCGGGCC
>JAYUXE010000956.1:0-8005 GCA_043753165.1 Archangiaceae bacterium
GCGCGGTCAGCGTCTGAATGTCGAGGTCGATCGTGGACGTCGAGATCAATGCAGCAGCCGGTGCCTTGAGCTCGCGGCTCCACGCCAGCACGGCGTGCATCGCAGCGGGCGTGCGCTGCGGGCGCGGCACGAGGCCGAGATCCGAGATCGTCGCCTGCCGGTAGTCCTCAGGTGTGATGACGCCTCGGTCGCGAAGGTTCTGCAGGATGCGGCGCGATCGCTTCAGCGCGCGCGCCCGGCCCGCATCCGTCCACGGGCTCATGCGACCCGGCTGTTGCGGCAGCGCGGCGAGAAACGCAGCCTGCTGCCACGAGAGATCTTCCGCCGGCTTGTCGAAGTAGAGGCGCGCCGCGCGGACCACGCCCTGCGCGCGATTCCCGTACGGCGCCACCGTCAGGTACTGCCGCAGCACCTGGTCGTGGCCGTTCTTCTGAATCAGCCACAGCGCTTCACCCGCCTCGCGCGCTTTCGCCCACAGAGAACGCGACGCCGGGTGCTGCATGCGGGCGACCTGCATCGCGATCGTCGAGGCGCCTGACACGACGCGGACGTTTCTGAGGTTCTGCCAGACGGCGCGGACGATCGACGGCGCGTGGACTCCTGCGTGATCGTGAAAATGGCGGTCTTCCGTCTCGATCGTCGCGATCGCGATTTTCTCTGGCAGCACCGCCGGCAGCGGCCAGTAGCCGAGCGCGTCGTTCGACGACGGCACTTCGCCCAGGTAACGCCCGCGGCGGTCGAGCAGCAGGTGCGAGGGCGCGTTCGTGTGCAGCGTCGGGTCGAGCGCGTGGACGTAGAGGGCGCCGAGGCCGGCGAGGGCGAGGAGCACCAGAAGTCGGCGGGCGCTGCCTCGACTTCGCCCGGGATGATTGGCCACCTACTTTTCCCGGGTTCCCGTGACGGCGATGCGCATGCCCTGACCGCGGCCGCGCACGGACTCGCGGTACATCATCTCGGCGTACGGGGCAGGGTGAACGAAGCTGCCTTCGCTGCTCGCGCGGACGCGGAAGTGGAAGCCGAAGGTGCCGGCGGGAAGCTCGTTGAAGTAGTACCGGACCTCGTGGTCGAGCCGCTGCACGAAGGTCGGTGTCAGCGAGTCCGACCGTGAAGGCGTCGCATCGGACCCGCTGGTCGCGAGCGCGGGATTCAGTGGCTCGAGGCCCGCGGCGAACGGGACCACGAACGCGACGTGGTTCCGCGCCTGGTCGTTGACGATCTGCGCGTGCACCTCGAGCACGTCGCCGATGCCCACCTTCAACGTCTTCCCCGCGGCGTCGTCGTGGTTCGTCGGCGCCGAGTTGTCTGGGTGCAGCCACGTCAGCCCGCGGCTCACGATCAAGCCATCATTCTTCGCCACCACGCGCTCGCCCGGCGCTTCCGGCAGGTAGCTGTACGCGACGCGCACGCCGACGGGCGCCCCACTGACCGTGATCGTCTGCTGCGTTGCCTCGGTGAGGAACCGCTTCGCTGCCTTCCCCTTGTCATCGAGGATCACGTTCGGCGTGCCGGGGATTTCGACGGTGATGCGCGGCGCCTCGCCGCGTGCCTTCTCGAAGTACATGCCCAGCGCCACGATGCCGCGGCGGTTGTCGTGCGTCGTGCCGAAGCCCCACCGCGCGCTGCCCTTCGCAATCAACCCGTCCTTCAGCAGCGCCAGCCGTTCGTCGGCCGGGTCCACGCGCAGCAGCGCTTCGAGCACCGCTGCGAGCGAAGACGTGCTCGAGCCCAGGTAATACCCATTCCACGCTGCGCGATCGCCGCGAATGGAATCGAACACGCGCTTGCCCTTCACCTGCTTAAAGACCACCGCGTCCCAGAGCTCGGCCTTCATCGTGGTGAGGTTCGACGCAAACACGTTCGACCGTTCACCCATCGCGGTCGCGAGGTCGGCGAGGCTCGTCGAGTCGAGATCCTTCCGGCGCTGGAAGAGCTCGATCAGGTAGTGCTCATCGAGCGCGTTCGCCTGCGCGAGCGCGCGAATCGCGGCCGCCTGCTGGTTCCACCGGTACTGCGCGTAGAAGCCGTTGAAGTCACTGCGCAGCACCCGCTTCAGCGCATCCATCGCGCGCGTCCGCACCTTCTCGTCCACCGCGATGCCCAGCTTCTTCGCTGACGTCATGAACTCGAGGCCCTGCGCGGTGAGCGCCACGTCCCCCTTGCTGCCCGGCCAGTACGCGAAGAAGCCGCCGTCGTCCTGGTTCTGCGACAGCTCTTCCACCAGCCGTTTCACGTTCGTGTTCAGCATCGGCGTGAAGCGCGTCTCGAGCTCGAGCTGCTTGAGCAACTTCGCCAACACGAGATCCGGAAAGACCTGGCTCATCCTCTGCTCCAGGCACCCATGCGGATATTCCGACAGGTACTCGAGGCCACTGGCGAGCTCGAGCACCCCGGGCAGGCTCGTCACGACGAAGCCCTGCGTCACGGTGCCCGGGCGCGCCGGCTCGGGAAACGGCTTCATCTGCGTCTTCCCGGGCTGTAGCGTCTCGACCCACGAGAACTTCTCGACGATGCGGTCGGGCAACAGCGGCAGCTTCACCTCGAACGCATCGCCCGCCTTGTCCGATTGTCGCGTCACATCCATTCGCACGGTCAAAGACGTGGGCGCGAGGGTCGGCACTGCCTTCACCGTCACCGGCGTCAGCACCGACTGCGCCTTCGCCGACTTGAGGTCGATTTTCGACGACGCGATGGGCGTGCCTTCGACCGCGCCCGTCACCTTGATGTCGACCGACGCCGGCCCTTCTGCCCCTTCGACCAGCCGCGCCACGCCGCCCGGCCAGAAGCGATCGCCCACGCGCACGAAGCGCGGCAACTGCGGCTGCACCAGCACCGGCAACCGCACCTTCAAGGTCGTCTGCCTGAACCCGAAGCGTTGCGCCCCTGACACCGCGACGGTGCGCACCTTGAAGTTGGTGAGGTCGTCCGACAGCGTGACCGGGATGACGACCTTGCCCGAGGGCGGCACGGTGACGGTCGCCTGGTAGAACGGCACCGTCTTGAAGTTCTTGCGGACGAGGCGCTTGCCCTCGCCGTTTTCGGCATCGCCGCCGTCGCCGCCCGGATCTTCTTCGAGCTCGGTGACGCGCCCGACCACCAGGTTGCGGGTGTCGCGAATCGACGTGCCCCGGCTGTTGCGGCGAATCAGCTCGCTCAACGGGTCCAGCGTCGCTTCGCGTGCGAGGGAAAGCACCGCTTCGTCGACGAGCCAGAAGGTGACTTCACCGCCCACGGGCTTCTTCTGATCGTCGGTGAGCAGCACCGTGAAGTCCTGCTTCGTGCCGGGCTTCGCGACCTCGGCGTGAAGAATCTCGACCTTCACCAGGTTCTTCACCGGCTCGACTTCGAGGTCCACGCTTGCCGCCGACGACGCCGGCTTGTACCGCGCATCGTCCGTCTTTCCTTCACCGAGCCGGCCGCGCATCAGCACGACATGAACGGGCACGTTGGGCACGAGCTTGTCCGTCACGCGCACGTCGACGACTGCCTTGCCGCCGCTGACGGTGTGCCAGGTGTACGTGTTGCCCGTCGGTTCTTCGACGATGACCAGCGCGCGCGCCGACGTGTACGGGCTCTGCACCAGCACGTGCGCGGTGTCGCCTGGCGCGTACGTCTTCTTGTCGGGCTTGAGCTCGAAGACGCCTTCTTTCGATTTGTTCCACGCAAGTGGTGTCTGCCCACCGATGTAGAGGTCGGCCTGCATCGTCTGCACGCGGCCCAGCTTGTCGCGGCTGAAGAGCTCGACCACGTAGACGCCGGCCTCTTTCACCTCGAAAGACAGGGGCACCGGCTTGTCGGCAGACGTGACGACCTTCTCTGCGACCTGCAGGTCTTCCTGTTCCGTCACGTACTTCGCGGTGCCGGTGGCGAAGCTGGTCTCTCGAAGATTGGAATGCCACACCCGACGGAACAGCCGGACGCGGATCTCCTGACCCTTCACCAGCTTGTCGTCGACGCCGACGGCGAGCACCGACGGCTCGAGCGTCGTCGCCTTCTCGAGGTAGCGCGGCAGCTTCATGCCGAGCACGAAGGGCGGCAGCGCCTTCACTTCGGTCTGCGCGGTGATGGGCTGTTCATCGGGCCCGGTGACGGTGGCTTCGAACGTGTAGACGCGCGCGCTGCCGTCGAGGTCCAGCTGGGGGTTGATGGTGATGTCGGCGGCTCCGGTGTCGTCGAGCTCGCCGGCCTGGGTCGTGACGTCCGGAACGCGGGCGCTGCCTGGCCGCGCGAACTGCGTCGAGCTCGCGAACAGGTAGCCGTCGAGCCCCTTCGGCATCCAGTGGTACGGCCGCTGGGTCACCGACCACGCGATGGGCTGGTTTCCGACGTTGCCGCCCGCGAAGTAGCGCGCGACCGCCTTCACCTTGAACGCCGCGTCGAGGGGAACCTTCGTCTTCCCCGTCAGCTGCACCTCGAACGTCGGCACGCGGTACGCCTCGATGCGGAACTGGCGCGACGCGAGGGTGCGCGACGGATCCGCCTCGTACAGCGTCGCCGTGAACGTGCCCGTCGGGGTGTTCTTCTCGTCGAACGTGCCCGCGAAGCCGGCAAGCGAAGAGGCGGTGAGGGGAACCTTCCACTGCTGTCCGTCAGGGCCCGTGACGATGCAGGCCATCGTCTTCAGCTGCGCCGCGGCGGGAAGCCGCAGCTCGCCTGCCTGCTTCACGCGCGCGAACCCCTTCAGGAACACCGGCTCGCCCGGCTTGTAGATGGCTCGTTCGCTGAAGAGGAAGCCCAGCGTTCCTTCGTTGGGCGACGTGGGCATGAGCTTCGTGGTGAGCCAGCCGAGCCAGTCGCCGCTGCTCGACCAGTGGTTGTTCGCGAAGCGCGGCGGGCTCTCGCGCGGGTCGAGCACGAGGGAGTCTTCGCCGCTGACGACGCTGATGCGGGTGATCGCTTCCCAGCCGTTGCGGGGGCCGATGTTGGCGCGGCCTTCGGCGTCGGTGGTGAAGGACTCTTTGACGATGGGGCTCCAGTTCTTCGGGGCCTGGAAGGGTTTGATCAGACGGCCTTCGAGGGTGACGGTGGCGCCACGAACCGCGTCGCCGTCGTCGAGGGTGCGGACGTAGATGATCGCCTTGTCCCGTTCTTCCACCGAGGTGAGGGTGAGGTTCGTGACCTGCACCCGAACCCAGGCGCGTTCGGATCTTCCAGTGAGGCGGCGCAGCCCGACGAGGTACGTGCCCGGCTTGTTCGCGCCGGTGACCGGGTCGAGCAGCGACTTCAGATCGAGCCCGAAGCGCGTGGTGTTGCCCTTGTCGCCCAGCGGCAGGTCGATGACCTTGCTCACCAGTGGAGTGCCCAGCAGGCGAATGTGCTTCTGCAGGCTGTTGCTGTCGACATAGCCGGGCATCGCCGGCACTTCGGGCTCTTCACCGGGAAAGGGTGGCGCCGACTGTTCGTCGATCACGATGGGCGACGACGGCCAGGGCCAGAGCCCATTGTGCAGCGCATCGACGCGAAAGATTCGAACGTCGGCGCGCGCATCGCCGTAGCCCGTGATCGGCAGCATTCGTGGACCTTTCGATTCGACGATCGCGGTCGACTGGTTCCACTTGAGGAACGCCGCCTTCCAGCCCAGGTGGAAGAAGACCTCGGCCGGCTTCACCTCGCGAAGTGGCCGGCCACCATCGTCCACGATTGGCGCGGGGCCCAGGGTCATCTTGTAGAGGGTGTCGGGCACGAAGCGGCCCGCGAGCTGGACGCGGCTCCCCGAGCTGGTGAAGCGAAGGTCGGCGACGGCGGGCTCGAGGCGCACGAGCTTGCGCAGGCTGGTGAGGGTGAGGTCGGCGACGGGGGCCGAGAACTCGAGCTGGGGCGCATCGCCGCGGTTGCCGCACGCCAGGGCGAGGTCTTTCGGGGTGGAAGCCCCACCCAGCAGCGAAAACGCGTTGCTGCCGCAGCGAACACCGGTGAGGCTGAACGCGGTGCGGGTCGAGGCGCGCCCCGTCCACAGCGTGGTGCCTTCGCTGCCGAGCGCGAGCGCGAGGCCCACGACCAGCTGCTTCCCTTCAGGCACGTCGTCTTCGAGGGTGAGCGCGTACGTCGCGGGGTCGCGCTGCGACGCCCGGGGCAGCGGCGCCACGGCCCAGGTGTTGATCTTGCGGCGCGGCGAGTCGGCGAGGCCGGGCAGATCGCGGACCTCGAGCGTCAGCATCTTCTTCAGGGAAGGCAGCGCGAGGGCCTGCGGGAAAGTGAGGGTGACGACGCGGAAGGGCTTGAGGCCTTCGCTCGACGGGGCGGGCGACATCGCGCTCGGCGCGGACATCATCGTGGTGAGCGTGCGGGTGGTGCTGCCGGCGGTGAACTGAAAGCGCGCCAGCGCGGGCCACGGCTCGGCGGGGCGGAACTGCAGCGTGCGGCGGTCGACCCAGACGAACGCTCCGGGCCAGTCGGGCACCATCTTCATGCGCTTCGGCCCGTCGTCGGCGTTGGCCTTCGACGCCACCACGTCGTCGGGGAAGTAGACCGTCACCGGGTCGTAGCCACGCAGGAAGTCGTCGGGGAGAATCTTGAGGCCGCCCGCCGGACGCTGCCCCAGGTCGGCCGGCGCGTACGTCTGCGCGTGAACAGGCAGCGTGAGGAAGATCAGCACGGGGACGACCCAACCATTCACTGCGATCACTTGGCGACTCCGATGCGATTGAAGAGGTCTCGCAGGTACTCGTCGGGGACGTCGGCCTTTGCGCCGGCGAGGCCCACGAGCACGGGCTTGAAGCGAAGGGGTTGGTTGCCGGACTTCGGCGGCTGTCGAACGGTGAGCAGGTAGCTGCCCTTGTCGAGCGAGAGCAGCTGCTGGCAGCCCTCGCCGAGCAGCTGGTACCCGTCGTTGTACACGGCGCAGTCCAGCGACTCGCTGCGCGCCTGAATGCCGAGGCCGACCTTCCCTTTGCTCGCGGTCTGAAACCGGTAGACTCGAACCTCGGCTGGGGAAATCCATTCTTCAGCGCCGACGCCTTCTTTCAGCGCGGCGACGGGCTCGGACGTCCACCGCAACAACCCCGGCCCGGTCTGCCCTGCGAACGGGCGGACGACGAGGCGGTACGTGCCGGGCGACAACAGGCGCACGAGCTCACAGCCGGCATCGAGGCCATCGACGGCGAGCAGATCGTTTCCCTTGAACAGCGCGCACACGCCCGACTCGGCGGTCACGCGCACGACAGCGTCCTTCTCGACCACCATCGTGCGATCCATCTTCGTCGCGCCAATCGGCACCGCGACGGCCGGCAGCAACGCCGCCCCTGGAGTCGCCGACGGCTCGACCCCCAACCGCCCTTGCCGATCACGGCCGACGGGAAAGACAGCGGCGCGCAGTGCTCCCGGGCGGTGCTCGAGAATCAGCTCGGCGGAAGCGTTCGCGGGAATCGTGCCGCGGCAGCCCGTCGTCCGCATGCCGTCCGACAGCGCGAGCAGACAGCGATCGACGTTGCCCTCGACGACCACCGTGCGGTCGGAAGACCCCATTGGAATCTTGAGCCGCATCGTGCCCGGCACGCGCGGCGCGTCCTCGTACAGCCCCGTCAGCGTCGAGCCCTTCTCGGGCGAATCGAGCAGCACGGTCGTCACGTCGGCGGCCGGCTCGTTGGACGCAATCGCGAGGCGTCCACCTTTCCCCGTCAGCACGCACCGCGCGAGCACGCTGCCACTGGGCGCGCAGAAGTCGACCGCGCCGCCCTTGTCATCGAGCAGCACCGCCCACGCATCGACGGGCAGCGTGAGCTCGAGCCGCGCGCGCGAACCGGGCGGCAGCGCGAACACGCCGGCCTCATCCGTCCAATTCAACCGGCGGCGGCCGGGCACCAGGGCTTCTGCCTTCGACGGCAGCTTCAGCGCGCGGTACTCGAGCCTCGCCGCGACGGGAGCCTCGGGGTTCACCGGCGTCCACGCGCGCATCACCGCCGCCGCCGTCACACCGGTCGCCGCGAAACACACGCTGTCGCGCCCTTCACGCACGTTGCCCGGGCCGTCGAAGCCACACGACGGCGACGTGCGTTCGCCGTGCGGAACC
>JAYUXE010000957.1:0-3439 GCA_043753165.1 Archangiaceae bacterium
GCGGTCGGAGCGAGCACCGCGAACGTCGATTGGTACGAAGCTCCGTTGTGGATGGACATGGGCGCGGGGACCCCGCGTTGAACGCCACGTGGCTGGACACGACCGCGGGCCTGGGTCAGCGCGGCCGGGTCGACGAGGTCCGCGCGGTCGGCACGCGTCCCGGCATCGGCTTCATCGAGGTTTCAGGCGCGCGGGTGCGGGTTCGCCGACAACCCGCAGCCGGAAAACCCGCGGTCGTCTTCGCCTGTGACGGCCCGAACACGCTCGAGCACTACGACGCGTTGCTCGCCCGGCTGAAGGGCCGCGCGGACGTCACGATTGTGGATCCGCCGGGAACCGGCTGCTCGGAGCCTCCGCCGGGCTTCGACTTTTCGATCGACGCGTACGCCGCGCTGATGCTGGGCGTGCTCGAGAAGCTCGACGCGCGGGAAGCGACCCTCGTCTTCCCCTGCTACCTGGGGTTCATCGCGGCCCGGGCGGCCGAACGTGACGCCGCGCGAATCTCACGGCTGGTGCTGCCGCAGACGCCGTCGTGGGAAGACCTGCGCCGCTGGGCAGACCGCGTCGACCCGCGCCGCTTGCTGCGCACCCCGGTGCTCGGGCAGGCAGTGATGGCGCTGCGCCGACGTCCCATCGCCCGCGGGTGGTTCAAGGCCGCAGTGGCAGACCGGTCGCAGCTCGAGGCCTTCAGCGCGGCGGCCGACGAGGCCTTCGACGCGGGCGGGTGCTTCTGTCTGGCGTCGCTGCTGCAGCGGTGGGAATCCGAACAGTTCGCGACCCAGCTGCAGCTCAGCGTGCCGGTGACGGTGTGTTGGGGAAGCAAAGACCGGTCGCACCGCGAGACGGCGGCCGACGGTTTCTGCCGGCACGTGGCGGGCGCACGGACCGAAGTCTTCCCGCAGCAGGGGCATTCCGTCGACCTCGAGGCGCCCGACGCGTTCCTCTCGCGGGTGTTGTTCGCAGGAATCCACCCATGACCCTCGAGCTGCTGGCCGAGCGCGCGCTGGATGGTGACCGCCAGGCGTTGACGGACCTGCTCGAGGCGCTCGAGGCCCCGGTGTTTCGCTTGAGTCTGAGAATCCTCGGCACGGTCTCCGAAGCGGAAGACGCGACCCAGGACATTCTGATTCGGGTGATGACGCACCTCTCGCAGTTCGAAGGCCGCAGCGCCCTGCTGACGTGGGTTCATCAGGTGGCCGTGCGGCACCTGCTCGCAGCAAAAAAGAGCCGGGCCGAGACGCGCGCGCTCGACGCCCCTGAGCTGTCCGAGCTGCTGAAAATGGGGCTGGCGCTTGCCGTCACGCTGCCGGCGCCGACCCCTGAACAGCTGCTGCTCTCGCGTGAAGTCCGGCTCGCGTGCACGCAAGGGATGCTGTTGATGCTCGGCCGCGAAGACAGGCTCGCGCTCGTCCTCGTCGAAGTGCTCGACTTCAGCGCCGTGGAGGCCGCTCGGATTTGTGCGGTCGAGCACGCCGCGTTCCGTCAGCGGCTTCACCGCGCGCGAGAGAAGTTGGTCGGGTTTCTGCGGCGCGAGTGCGGCCTGGTCAGCCCCTCTGCCGCTTGCCACTGCAGCAAGCAGGTGGCGCCGAAGTGCGCGACGGGTGGGCTCAAGACGGCGCCCCTCACCGCGCTCGCGAACGCGGGTGGCACCGACGACGCCGCTGCCCACCGCGCCCTCGCAGAGCTCAAGGCAGCGCGCAGTGCGTGTGCGGTCTTTCACGTCGACGGCGCACTGGCAGCCCCCGCGACGCTGCACACGCGGTTGCTGGCCGCGATGCCGACGGTGCTGCGCGGGTGAAGCACGGGGCGTTATCCGAGCCCGTGAAAACGTCGACGGCAGCCACGGCACACATTGGTTCGGAAGTACGACGTGTTGAAGGCCTGGGAAAACCCGAGTCACGCTCGCCTGCGCCCCACGCTGAAGACGAAGCATGTCAAACGTCGCACGGACACGAATTCAGCTTTCGCTGTGCCTGGGGTTGTCGGCCTGCGTTGGAGTGGTCGGCGAGCCCCCACAGGCTTTTGACAGCGGCAGACCCGACGCCGGATTTTCCGACGCGGGATTCGTGCTGGACGCGGGATCTTCCGACGCAGGTTCGTTCGATGCAGGAACGCCGGCGGACGGCGGCTCTGTCACTGACGGCGGGCCGGGCGTGGACGGCGACGCTGGCAAGATTGAGTTCTTCGGCCCAATCGCGGCCGCGGTCGACGGTGGAATCATCAACCCGTTCTACGCAGCCGGCCAGTGGCGGCTGTGGGCCCTGGACGCGACGCCGGTGCACGACGCGGGCTACGTGGGGTCGACCCTGTTCGAGGCAGACTTCGCTCCCCCCGCGCCGGGCACCCGTGAGTATCCCGACCTGTCGGTGAACACGTTCCCCGCTCCGTTCCTGGGCCTCACCGCCCCAGGACTTGCTGCGCTAGAAGGCATCGAGTTGGCCTTTGCGACGAACTTTGTTTCCCGCGTCGCGTTCAACGATCGCGTTCTGCCTGCACTGCGAGCTGCAGCCCCTTCCCGGCTGGTGCACGTCGCCGCCGCCGGTATGCCCGGAACGCTCGACCTGGACCACGTACCGCCGCCGTCTTCGGTGAGCAGCTTTCGCGCCCACAACGCGGGCCAGCACGCCAACGATGTCTACGGCCTCGCGCTGCAAAGCGAGCTGAAGGGCACGGGGGTGTCGGTGTCAGTCTTCAACCGCAATGGCACCGGCTTCGTCGGATTCCTTCTGCGCGCGGTCGACCTGATGCTTCGCCCCTTCGCAACGCCGCCCGCGCGCGTCGCAGAAGCCATCGTCCGGGCCTCGAATTCGCCCGAGAACGGTGCAGTGCTCCTGGGTCCTACCGGCAAGCCGGTTTCGGTCAAGCCAGCGCACGCGAACGAAAAGTTGCAGTCAGCGTTGATGGTGCGCGTCCGCGAGCTCGTTCATTCGAGAGCGTCGATTTTGCCCTGACGCAGCAACGCGGGCCCGACGTCGCGCAGGCGCTTCTCGAGAAACCGCCGTTCGGCGCCGTTCGTCCGCCACCGCAATGACTGCGTCCAGGCCGCCCGGGCCGCGGCGGGTTCACCCGACCGCAGCAACAATTCGGCCGGCAGCGCGTGGAAGCGATGCTGGTCCTGCAAGAGGCCGCGGCGCTGCAGACTGTCGAGCCACTCGAGCCCCTGGCTGGGCTGCGTCGCCAGCGCCGCCGCCGCGTTGAGCTCGACCCAGGGCGTCGGCGTAAATTGCAGCAGCGCCAGACCGTGCAGCGCGGCAATCGCTGCCTGAAGCTGAAAGGGGCAGGGACTGCGGCGAGCGCGGACACAACGACCTTGAGGACGAGCATGAAGGTTCCTTCGTGAGAGTGGCGCTGGATGCGACACCCCCTCTCGTCGGCCCGCGGCCTGTGGTTTTCGACATTCGCGGTTTTGAGCTCGCAAGACCTTGAAACGATGCGCTTC
>JAYUXE010000958.1:0-17004 GCA_043753165.1 Archangiaceae bacterium
CTCGTCGGGCGTCTCGCCGGGACCTTCGGTGGGCAGCAGTGGCCCCAACGGGCGCGGCGACATCTGCGCGGTGCAGATGGCCGACGGCAAGGTGTTGGCGATTGGGGGCTACACGCTGGACGGCACCGACGGCCGAAGTGACGCCTCGACGGTGATCATCAGCAGCAACGCAGCGGGCGGCGCCAGTGGCATCGGCGGCCCGGCGCTTCCCGTACCGCGCTTCCAGCACACCTGCACTGCCCTCGCCGACGGCACGGTGCTCGTGCTCGGCGGCGTCAACGACCAGGGCGGAACCCGCGAGATCCTGAACGACGCGTGGATCTACCAGCCCGCCCCGACGACCCCTTAGGCCTGGGCCGGGGGAACCGCGGGCACAGGCACGGCGACGGCTTCCGGCGCTGAAGCAGCAGGCGTCGGCAACGGCGACGCTTCCATCGCCCGGTTCTGCGCCTCTTCTGCCGCCTTGTCTTCCGCGGCCTGCTTCTCGTTCACCTTGAGATCGCTGGCGGCCGCTTCGTCTGGCGTCAGCTCGACGCGCTCGGCCCGGATGCCCGACTTCGTCTCGAGATCCTTGATCGCCCGCGCCATCAGGTCGCGCTCGAGCATCAGGCGATTCACCCGGCGCTCGATCGCGCGGAACTTGTCCTTCGCGAGCGTGCCTTCGGTGCGCGCCACTTTCAGCTGGTGCGTCGCGGCGTCCGCGCGGCCCTTCGAGTTCTTCATCGCCTTTTCCAGCTCGGCGATGCGCTGGCGATCCTTGGCCCCGCCCGCTTCGGCGCGCGTGATCTTCTCTTTGTCGCTGTCCGACAGCTCGCGAATCACGCGCTGAACCGGCAGCGGGGCAGGGGCCGGGGCCGCCGCGACCTGAACAGGGGCCGCAGCCACCACCGCCACCGGGGCCGGCTTGCGCTTGCCGTCGTCCTTATCGGCTTTCAGCTTCTGAATCTGTTCCTGCGCCTGCGCAAGCTCCATGCGGGTCTGGTCGAGCTGAATCGACGCCTGGCGCTCGACTTCGGCGCGCGCCTTCACGAGATCGCTGTCGCCCTTGCCGGCTTCCTTCTGCTCGAACACCTTCTTCTTCGTCGCCTTCAGCTCTTCCTTCATCTCGGCGAACTGCTTCTTCACGTCTTCCAGCTCACGGCGCTTCTTCTCGAGCTCGACTTCGGCCTTTGCCGAACCGCCCTGGTTGCGTTCGACCTGCGACGAAGTCGTCGAAGCGGGGACGTTGTCCGACGCGTGCGCCGACAACGGCGCCTTCGAGCGCATCATGAGGAGGTACAGACAAACGACCAGAGCTACCGAGACCAGCACGAGCGCAAACGCCACGGGTGACACTCCTTACCGACGAAGGGAAACGACCGCGCCCCGCGTATCACCCATGAAACCGCCCCAGCAAGTCAGGCCTTGATCGAGAAGAAATCGCGAATCTTGTTCAGCAGATCGGCCTCGGATCTGCCTTTGCGCGCGGCCGCTTCGAGGTCGAGCCCTTCACGCACGGCGATCAGCTGAACCCGGCGTTGCGCCAGCACCTTTGCCACGTCGGCCGCGAGATGCGGCCTTCGCTGAATCACCGCCTTGAAGATTTCCTTGTCGAGCCGGAAGCACTCGGCGTCCGTCAGCGCGACCACCGTCGCCGACCGCTTCTCACCGGTGAGCAGCGACATCTCGCCAAAGAAGTCGCCCCCTTTCAGGCGCGCCACTTCCTTCTCGAAGGCACCGTCGGCGACGCGAACCGCCACCTCGCCATCGTCGATCAGGTAAAGCCAGTGGGCCTCGGCGCCCTGGCGGGTGATCACCTCGCCGCGGGTGAAGGGCGCGTACACCAGGCCACGGGCCAGCTCGTCCTGCTCGTCTTCCGACAGGCCGCGGAAGAGCTCGACGCGGTTCAGCGCCCGGCGGCGGCGCTCGACTTCCTTCTTCAATTTGGCTTCTGCGCGCATCGACGACTCTTCGGTCAGGAAGATCGCGTGCGCCGGTATCGACAGGCGCATGCCGTGGCGCTGCAGCGCGAAGTACACCAGCGTCCGCACCTCGCTGTCGGTGGGATCATCGTTGGCGAGGTCGTTGAGCATGTACCGCACGGCGTAGCGCCCGTAGCTCTCGGCCAGGTCGATCAACACGCAGTTCGGCGTGGGATCATTGGCGACGCGATCGAGCTTGGCCGAACGCACCGCGTGGTTGACGTGCTCGATCACGTCTGACGGTTGAAAGCGGTAGTCGACGTTGAAGTAGACCCAGCGCCGCAGCAGCCGCGGAGCGCCGTGCCGCCGCCCGAGCACCTGCACCTGGTTCTTCATCATCACGCTGTTGGGGATCAGCACCGTTTCCCAGTTTCGCGTCTCGATCGCGGTGTAGCGCCAGCGAATCTCGGTCACTTTGCCCGTTGACTCGCCGACGTGAATCCAGTCGCCCACCTCGATCGAGTTGTCGACCTGCAGCGCAAGACCCCCCGCCACGTTGCTGATCGTGTCCTGCAGCGAGAGGCCGATGACGGCGGTGCCGACGGCGGACGTGGCGATGAGGCCCGAGAGGTTGACTCCGGAGTTCGAGAGGATGGTGACGATCACGACCAGTGACGCGATGGCCACCACCACGTCTTGAAGAATGCGCGGCACGTTGAGGCGCGCGCGGGGCAGCAGGCCCGAGAACAAGAGCCCGGCCACCATGCCGACCGTCGCGACGCCCGCGAGCACCGCGGCAGGAATGCGGAAGTCCGTGTACAGCGGGGAATCGACCGTGTGCAGCGTCGCCGCCACCAACAGACAGACGAGGTGCATCACGAAGAAGAAGCCCAACGCTTTGAAACGGACGTCGCGGTTTTTCGCCAGCGTGCGGACTGCGAGAAAAGTGATCAGGAAGAGGGCGGACAAATACAGCGTGCGGCCCTGCTGCGCCTCTTCCCACAACGCGTCCGAGAACCCCATCGCGCCTAGTGTAGGCTGCGCGCCACCATGGGCCACCTCGAACTCACGAAGAAAGACAAGGTCGCCAGCTTCCGGAAGCTCGCGATCGGAACCTGGAAGACCACGTACGACCCGACGGTCTACGGAACGCTGACGGTTCGAATGGACAAGGCGATGGCGTACATCGAGAAGTTCCGCGAGGTGACGGGCAAGCGGCTCACGGTCACCCAGCTCGTCACCAAGGCCTGCGCCGAAGCCCTGAAGCGCTGCCCCGACGCGAACGCGATCTTGAGGTTCAACAAGATCTACCTGCGCAAGCGGGTGAACATCAGCGTGCTCGTGGTGCAGACCGACGGAGGCGAAGGGAAGGTCGACCTCACCGCCGCGAAGATCGAAGACGCGGATCAGAAGACGCTGATGCAGATCGTCGACGAGATGAACGCCACCGTCGAGAAGGTGCGCCAGCGCAAAGATCTCGCGCTCGAGAAGGGCAAGAGCACCGTGCAGCTGATCCCCTTCATGCTGATGAACGCGTTTCTAAAGCTGCTCGGCCTGCTGATGTACACGTTCAACATCGACCTCTCGTTCGCGGGGATGCCGAAGGATGCGTTCGGCTCACTCACCGTGACGAACGTCGGGTCGCTGGGCCTCGAGACGGCCTACGTGCCTCTGGTGCCGTACACGCACGTGCCGATCTTCGTGGCTCCGGGGATGGTGAAGGACGTGCCGGTGATCGAAGACGGCAAGGTGATTCCCGGCAAGGTGATGAACATCAACGCGAGCTTCGATCACCGCTTCATCGACGGGTACCACGCGTCGGTGTTGAGCAAGACGCTGCGGGAAATGATGGAAAATCCGTTCGAGTCGTTCGACAGGCTCGACCTCGTGGTGCCGTCGCTGCCGGCCGTCGCGGCCCCGTCGATTCCGATGCCCGACTAGACGAAGAAGCGATCGGTCACGCCCGCAGTCCGCTGAAGGATCGTCGTCCAGCCCACCACCTGATCCACCTTGCCCTCGACCTGCGCTGGCGTGAGCCCCATCGACGCCATCGAGCCCGAGCACGCGAACAGCTTCGCCTTGCCACTGCCACGCACCACCTCGAGCAGCTGCCTCAACGTCGGCACCCCGCGCCTTTCCATCTCGTCTGCCACGTCTTCCCGCAGATCCGGCGCGTCCAGCGGCCCCTTCACCAGCCGTTCGAGCGCCCACCAGAAGAAATAGAGCTCGGCTTCTTGCCCCAATGAGGTGGCCGACGCCGCGATCGACAACCCCTGGTGAACCGCGTCGTACGCGCCGCTATGTAGGAAGACAGTGACCATTCGACCTCGAGTTTCGACCGCCGAGTGACGCATGTCAGTGAAAACAATGGATTACGGGTGGAATTCGAGGCCACCCCTTAGCTAAAGGCCTCCTGCCCTTGTCGCCCGACGCAGCCAGCACCTCTGAAACCTCGCGCCGCAAGGACGCGCACCTCGATTTGTGCGCGACGGGCGATGTCGCTCCGGCCGAGAACTCGACGCTGCTCGAGTGCGTGAAGCTGATGCACTGCGCCATGCCCGAGCTCTCTGTCAGCCAGGTGTCCCTGGCGACCCGGCTGTTCGGCAAGACCCTCAAAGCCCCGCTGCTCATCACCGGCATGACGGGCGGCACCGAACGCGCGGGCCTGGTGAATCAGGATCTCGCGCGCGCGGCCGAAGAAGCCGGCGTCGCCTTCGGAGTGGGCAGCCAGCGGGCGATGGCCGAAAATCCTTCGTTGCTGAAGACGTTTGCGGTGCGCCACGTCGCGCCCACCACCGTCGTCATCGGCAACATCGGCCTTCGCCAGGCCGCGGCGCTGGGCCTCGATGCGCTGCGGAAGCTGGTGGATTCGATCGGCGCCGACGCGCTCGCGCTGCACTTGAATCCCGGGCAGGAGCTCACCCAGCCCGAAGGCGATCGCGACTTTCAGGGCGGCTACGAGATCGTCAGCCAGCTCGTGAAGGCCTTCGGCGATCGCTTGATGGTGAAGGAAACCGGGTGTGGCCTTTCGCCCGATGTGGTTCGCCGGCTGGTCGACTGCGGCGTGCGCACCCTCGATGTCTCGGGGCTGGGCGGCACCTCGTGGGTTCGGGTCGAGCAGCTGCGCGCGACGGGCGTCGCCGCCGAAGTGGGGGCCGCGTTCTCGTCGTGGGGCATTCCCACCGCCGCGGCGATCGCGTCGGCGCGGAAGGTCGCGGGCCCCGGGGTGACTTTGATTGCGTCGGGTGGGCTGCGGTCGGGCCTCGACGTCGCGCGGGCCATCGCCCTCGGAGCGAACCTCGGCGGCATGGCCCTGCCTCTCTTTCGCGCGCAACAACAGGGCGGACCCGACGGCGTGAAAGTTGCGCTCGAAACGGTGTTGACGACGCTGCGCCACACGTTGGTGCTGACGGGCTCGCGGGACATCGCGGAATTTCAGGGAAAGCCCAGGGTGATCGTGGGCGAGTTGAAAGATTGGTTGTTGGCATGATGAAGAGTCGGCCCGGGTCGGGCAGGGGGCAGGTTTGCAAACCGAAGCGCAAGTGAAGGGTATGGCCGAACGCAGCAAGGAGAAGCCGCCGATGAACACCGTCGTCACGTCCCGCCTGTCGGGCTTTCACAAGCTGCCGATGGCAGAACGGCTCAACACGCTGACCAGAATGTTCAAGCTCACCGCGGAAGAGACGAGCTCGCTCAATGGGCATGGCTCGCTCGACATGGTGACCGCGAACCAGATGATCGAGAACGCGGTCGGCACGTTCCACCTGCCGCTGGGCGTCGGCCTCAACATGGTCGTCAATGACCGAGAGTACATCGTGCCGATGGCGGTCGAAGAGCCGTCGGTCGTGGCGGCCGTCTCGTTCGCCGCGAAGATCGTGCGCGAAGGTGGCGGCTTCTTCGCCGAGGCCGATGACCCGATCATGATCGGCCAGGTGCAGCTGACCCGGTACGGCAACCCCGAAGAGGCGACCGCGAAGCTGCTCGCCCACAAAGAACAGCTGCTGGCGCTCGCGAACAGCTTCCACCCGTCGATGGTGAAGCGGGGCGGTGGCGCGCGGGACATCGACGTGCGCGTGCTGCCCGCGCCGGAAGGCCCGAAGGCCGAGCCGCTGCTGGTGCTGCACCTGTACATCGACACGCAGGAGGCGATGGGCGCCAACCTGATCAACACGATGGCCGAAGGCATCGCTCCGATGGTGGAGCAGATCACCGGCGGCAAGGTGTACTTGCGCATCCTCTCGAACCTGGCCGACCGCCGCCTCGCGCGCGCGACCTGCCGCATTCCGGTTCCCGCGCTGGCCGACTTCGACATGCCGGGCGATGCGATCGCCGAAGGCATCGTGCAGGCGAGCCGCTTCGCCCTCGCCGACCCGTACCGCGCGTGCACCCACAACAAGGGGATCATGAACGGAATCGACTCGGTCGCGATCGCGACGGGTCAAGACTGGCGCGCGATCGAAGCTGGCGCCCATGCTTACGCCGCGCGAGATGGTCAGTACCGCCCACTCTCGACCTGGACGCTGGAAGAAGGCCACCTCGTCGGCCGCATCGAGATGCCTCTGGCCCTGGGCACCGTCGGTGGCCCGATCAAGATTCACGCGGGCGTGCAGGCGGCGCTCAAAGTGCTGCGCGTGACGTCGGCGCGTGAGCTCGCGATGGTGATGGTCTCGGTCGGCCTCGCACAGAACTTCGCCGCGGTTCGGGCGCTGGGCTCGGTCGGAATCCAGAAGGGCCACATGGCGCTTCACGCGCGGTGCGTCGCAGTGACGGCCGGCGCGCGCGGGGACTGGGTCGAGAAGATCGCCAACCTGCTGGTGCACGCCGGCGCGGTGAAGGTCGAGAAGGCGCGCGAGATTCTGGCGGCGCTGAGCCCGGAAGAGATGGCCGCGGCCACCGGAAACTGAAGGCGCAGTGACCTCATTCTTCGCGCCGGGCAAGTTGATCCTCCTGGGCGAGCACGGCGTGGTCTACGGCCACCCTGCGCTCGCTGCCGCCATTTCACGCGGTGTTCACGCCTACGCCGAGCCCAGCGCTTCGTCGCAGCTCGAGCTTCCGGAAGGTTTGAACGAAGCCCAGCAGGCTGCGCTCGAACGCGCGTTTGCCGTCGCGGCGAAGCTGACGAAGCACCCGAAGGTGTCGGTGTCCGTCAGCAGCGATCTGCCGGTGTCGATGGGGCTCGGCAGCTCGGGCGCACTGGCGGTCGCGGTGACCCGTGCGCTGCTGGACGCGGCGAAGCAGAAGCCGGACCTCGCGCGCATCGAAAAGATTGCGATGGCGATGGAGAAGGAATTTCACGGCACGCCGTCGGGCGTCGACCACACGACCAGCGCGCGCGGGTCGATGGTGCTGTACCAGAAGGGCAAAGTGACGACGCTGAAAGGCCGCCGGCCGGTGAAGGTGCTGGTTGCGCTGGTCGGTGAGCGCGCGTCGACGAAGTCCACCGTCGCGGCGCTGCGAGAACGGCAGGCGAAGTGGCCCCGGCGCTACGCGCGCATCTTCGAAGAGATCGGGCGGCTCGCGAAGGAAGGCGCCACCGCGGTGAAGCAGGGCGACCTCGACGCGCTGGGCGACCTGATGAATCTGAATCAGGGCCTGCTGTCGGCGCTGCAGCTGTCGTCCGATCGCATCGACGCGATGACGCGGCGGCTTCGCGCCCACGGAGCGCTGGGCGCCAAGCTCACTGGCGCAGGCGGCGACGGCGGGGCCGTGATTGGTTTGTTCCGCGAGCCCGAGCACATGGTGAAGAAGCTCCAGGAAGAAGGCATCGACTGCTTCTCGAGCCAGCTCGCCGGCCCCATCGCTTTATGAAAGCGACGGCCGTTGCCCACCCGAACATCGCCCTCGTGAAGTACTGGGGGAAGCGCGACGACGCGCGGATCCTGCCCCACCAGTCGAGCCTGTCGGTGACGCTGGCTCCGATGCATGTCACCACCACGGTCGAGTTCGGCGTCGGTGAGGACGTGGTCGAGTTGAACGGCGCCGCGGCCAGGGGCGGCGAGGCCACGCGGGTGATCGCGGCGCTGGACGTCATCCGGGCGCTGAACCCGAAGCTCGGCAAGGCCAGGGTTGTCTCGAAGGGCGATTTTCCCGCGGCAGCAGGGCTCGCGAGCAGCGCGGCAGGGTTTGCAGCCCTCGCGGTCGCGGCGCGCGCGGCGGCGGGACTTCCGCGTGACGTGAAGGCGGAATCGGTGCTCGCGCGGCAAGGCTCGGGCTCGGCGTGCCGCAGCATTCAGGGCGGCGTCTGCGTGTGGAAGAAGGGCAGCGCGGCCGACGGCAGCGACAGCTACGCCGAGCAGGCGTTTCCCGCGGCGCACTGGGAAGATCTGCGGCTCGTCGTCGCGATGGTGAGCCGCGAAGAGAAGGAAGTGAAGTCGCGCGACGGCATGAAGAACACCGTCGAGACGTCGCCGTACTACCCGGCGTGGGCGGTGAATGCCGACGCGGAGATCGCGCCGGCCCTGCAGGCAATCGGGCAACGCGACCTTCACGCGATCGGGCAGCTGGCCGAACGCAACGCCTGGCGCATGCACGCCACCGCGCTCGCTGCGGATCCACCCCTTTGCTACCTGAAGCCCGCGACCCTCGCCGTCATCCACGCGCTGGCGGCAGAACGAAAGGCCGGGCGCGCGATGTACTTCACCCTCGATGCAGGCCCGAACCCCGTCATCCTCACCGACGCCGCGAACGAAGCGCGCGCCGTCGAAGTCGCGAAGGAATGTGGAGCGATGGAAGTCGTTCGCTGCCACCCCGGCGGTGACGCCCGCCTCGTCGACACCCACTTGTTCTAGCGACGCGAACGCTTCAACGGCGTCGTCCGGTTCCGTGGCGCTGCCTTTTCGCCGCCGGCTTCATGCGTACCGCCACGCGGATGTCGCGGGGGGCGACCGCGCCCGGGTGCCACGGTGCTGATCAACCTTCGGCGGAACATTGCCGAGGAACACCTTGCGAGAAATCGGAAGCTCTCAGGGTTCTCTCAACGGCACGCTGGGCGACATCGGAATCTTCTCGATGCAGCAGGGCAAGGTGTTGACGTCGGGCGAAGGCGGCGCGGCGGTGACGAACGATGGGTGCGTCGACATCGTGCCCCACGCTCTTTCAGAAGCTCACGCCACCATCGCGCGGGACGGGGATCTGCAGCGCCAGCGGCTTCACCACCGTGGCCTTGTCGCCGTACAGCGCCTGATAGATGAAGTAGTCGGCAGTGACCTGCTTCACGTAGCCGCGCGTCTCTTTGTACGGAATCTCTTCGACCCACATGTCGAGCTGCAGGCCGGCGCGCTGCACGGCCCACTTCACCACCGGCGTCGGCCCGGCGTTGTACGCAGCCGCGCAGAGCGACGGGTGGCTGAAGCGTTCCATCAACGCGGACAAGTACCAGGTGCCGAAGACGATGTTCGACTCGGGCGAATAGAGCTCGTCGGGCTCGGGGGCGTCGATCTTCAGCGCCGCGGCGATCGCGCGCGCGGTCGGAGGAATCAGCTGCATCAGCCCCCGCGCATCGGCCGAGCTGAACACCTCGGGCTTGAACGCCGATTCGCGCCGCATGATCGCCCACGCGAGAAACGGGTCGAGGCCACGTTCGCGCGAGAGCCTTTCCACCGAGTCGCGATACGCACGCGGGTACATCAACGCGACGGCCTCGGGGTTCTTCTGCGTGTAGACCGCGCCCCAGAGGAAGCGGGCGGCCAGGGCGTGCGCTCCTCCGAACTCGCCCAGCGACTGCAGGCCGTGCCCGAAGCGCAGCGCGTCGGCCGCATTTCCGACCCGCGCGATCTGCGTCACCGTTTCTTCCCACGCGTCCCGCAACAGGCCCGCCTTCGAAAGCTCGAGCGCCAGCTTCAGCTCGACCGGGGCGGCCGCGGCTTCCAGCGACTTCACGCCATCGGTCACGAACGTCGGCGGCGCCTCGAGGCCGAGCCCCCGCAGCCGTTCTTGCGCCAGCAGCGCATAGAAGCTGCCCGGAGCGGTCGCGATCACGTCGCGGTATTCCTGCGCAACGACGCCCGCGCCAATCGGAGCTCCGCCATCCACAGGGGGCCTTTTCGCTGCGGGCGCCTCGAGGCCGCCCGAGGGGGCTGAGCTCAGGCCCAGCTGCCCGCAGCGCGCGGCCCAGTAGCGCGCCTGCGGCACCAGCGCAGATCGCGGGAAGTCGGCGAGCAGCGAGGCGAGGGTGGCGCGCGCCTCGGCAAAGCGGTTCTGCCGCAGCTGTGCGTACGCGCGAAACCACCGCGCCTCGTCGCGCTTCTTCGAACCCGGATGCCGTTCTTCGAACGCGGTGAAGTCGGTGACCGACGAAGCGAAGTCGCCCCCTTGCATCGCGACCCAGCCGGCGAGGTACGCCGCTTCATCGGCGGGCGCCTCGTTCGGGTACTTCTGATCGATCGCCACCATCATCGTGCGCGCCGCCACGTTGTCGCCCGCGCGCAGCAGCTTCCGCGCCCGCAACATCATCGCGCTGGCCGCCGCCCACGGTGGGCCGGCCATCGCCGCATCGACCTTCTCGTACGCTTCCTTGTCCTGGCCCTGCGCAAACAACACCGACGCCCGCGCCAGCGCCACCGAGGCCTTCATCGACTCGCTGCGCTTCCCCGGCGTCACTTCCACCGCATCGAGCTCGGCCGCCGCCGCCCTCGGGTCGCCCGCAGAAAGAAACGCCGCCTGCCGAGCGAACCGATCGTCGTTCGAGAAGACGACCGGCTTCTTCACCTGCTCGAGCCGCGTCGCCGCGAGCGCCGCGTGCGGGTGGGCCGGGTACCGCACCAGCAGCGTCTTCAAGTCCGCCTGACCCTTCACGGCCTGGCCGCCGTGCAGCCGCGCGAGCCCGCGCCAGTAGAGAAGGTCGGGGTTGTCATCCGCGTTCGCGGCCTCGAGCAACGGCAGCGCACCCTTCACGTCGCCCTGGGCGAGCAGCAGCTCACCGGTGCGGACGCTGACCTTCTTCTTGAGCCAATCAGGCGCGGTTTTGCCGATCTTCTTGAACGTCTTCAGCGCCGCCGGCTTTTCGCCCGACCACGACAGCGCTTCGCCCAGGTACCACGCATGAAACGGCTCGAGCCCTTTGGGCGGCGCGCGGGATCCCAGCTGCGCGACGGCAGCCGCTGGATCTCCCTCGGACAGCAGCAGATACCCCGTGAGCAGCGACAGCCGCGCGGCGTCCGTGCACTCGGGCCCTTTGCCCATCGTCGCGAGGCAGGCCGACAACTCGGCCTTTGCGGTCGTCAGCGACGTCGATCGGTGCACGCGCACCGCGTTGATCAGCTCGGCCGACTGCGCCCATGACGCTTCAGACAGCAACAGGCACGTGACGACAAAAGCGCGAATGAAGGGTCGCTGGTTTGACATCGGTGTTCTTAGGTAGCTAAAGCCTCGCTCGCTGCTGAAGGGGTTTTCGAGGAGAGAGAGGGGAGTTTCGTCGGGGGGATGTTTCCGAGTCTGGGGAGGCACAAACTACAAATGAAGCCGTTTCCGACTGAGTTGCCGCAAAGCATCAATCCTGAGGCCGGGCCCAAGCGGGCTGGAGTCGAGACGCACCGGAACCTCAACTGCTCGCACTACGACAATTGCCTCGATGAGGCCGTGCGTCGTGGCTGGCAGAGCTTTACGTGCATGAAGTGCCCGCTCAATGAGCTGGCGATGGCTCCCCAAATGGGGATTGAGGCCTACGCCACGCAGCGTCGGGCGATCTGAAGTCATTCACAACCGTTTGAGCGTCACAACACCGCGGCGGAGGAGATCCTTCAGGGTCTCCTCCACCTCGATGGGCGACGTGTCGATCCGCGCGATCACCTCTCGGGGCGGTACCCGCTCTTCGCAGATGAGCCGCGCGACCTCGAGCCACTGGCTCGGGCCGACCTTGTTGTAAATCTCGTACAAGTCTTCATTCACTTCGATCTGCGTCGCGGCGACCAGCAGGCCTTCGCGCATGCGTTTCTCGTTTTCCGTCAACGTCGCGCACGCGCGGGCGATGAGCTCTGCGGTCGGATGAAAGAGCGTCTGCGGCGCTTGCGCGATGCCGAACCGAATCATCCCTTCTGCGTTTCTCGAGCCGATCATCGCGTTCAAGGCGCGTTCGCCCTCGGCGTTGTAGCGGCCCGCCACGGCGGTGGCGTGCACGCAGCGCCCGCCCTGAAAATACATCTGGTAGCCCGCGAAGCTGTCGCGCGCCTCGATGCGCCCGTCGAAGTGCCGCGTCTCGAGCTCGGCCAGCAACCACTGCGGCCCGACCTGCCCGATGTCGCACTGAAAGTCGGTGCCATCGATGATCTGCAGCGCGGTGAGCACGCGCGGCTCGAGCAGCTTGCGCACCTGGCCGACCAGCGCGTCCATGCGCGTGCCCTTGCTGAAGTAGCCCTGCGCCCCGGCGTTCATCGCGCGAAGCCCGTCGCGGTAGTCGTCGTGGCACGAGAGGAAGGCCACGGGCAGCTCGCGGGTGCGGAAGTCGTCTCGCAGCATCCGCAGCATTCCCCAGCCATCCATGCGCGGCATGTTGAGGTCGGCGATCACCGCGTCGAAGCCGCCGGCCTTCGCCGTCTCGAGCCCTTCGAACCCATCGCGCGCGGCCGTCACTGAAAAGCCGTGCTTCTTGAACAGGGTCGAGAACATCTTGCAGAGGCCTTCGTCGTCGTCGACCAGCAGCAGCTGGGCCCCCATCGACGCGACCGGTGACGGCTGGCCGCGCGCAGGAGTGAACGGCATCTCGAACGGCTCGGTGGTCGCCGTCGCCTCGGCTTCGATCGTGCCCACCACCACCTCTTCCTCGTCGCCGGTGCCTTCGCCGACCTCGATCACCACGCCCGCGCCATCGCCCCCCGCGCCGTGCACCTCGGCGAAGCTCCACTGGGCGTTCGGCTGCGCAACCATGGACACCAGGGCTTCGATGCCCTGAAGCTTCTTGAACGTCGCCTTCTCGAGCTTGCCGAGCAGGAACGTCGCGTGGCCTTCGTTCGGGGTCCGTGGGTCGAAGGTCAGCGAGCCCGATCGCTTCGTCTTGCGCAGGTGCTCGACCAGCCGGGCGAGCATGCGGGAATCGGCCGTGCCGCTGGTGCTGCCCTGGCGCGTCTGCAGCTCGGTGAGGATGTGCCGAATGCCGCTGGGGTGCTTGTGGGCGTCGAACGGGCGGGGCAGCACGCCGACCACGCCTGTGCGAAGGCCCAGCACGAAGGTGCGGTCTTCCACGTCGTTGGCGATCACCACGATCGGCAGGTGCGCCCACTGCACGTCCCCCGAGATCGCGTCGAGCACGCCGTCAACCGTCTCTGAGCCGATTTCGTCGAACATCACGATCATCGTCGGTTTGAGCTGGTTGAGCGCGCCGCCCAGCTTCTTGGGCTCGCTGATGAAGCGATAGAAGAGCCCGGCCTGGTTGAAGGCCTTCGCGATCGGAACCTGGGCCGCTTTGTCGAGATCGATGCCGAGGATCTTGGGGCCGTCGCTCATGTCAGACCCTCACCACGCCGCGCCGCACGAGCTCTTTCAAGCCGGCTTCGACCGCGTCTTGCGGCATGCCCAGGTACACGCCCAGCTTCGCCGGCTCGATCTTCTGTTCGACGATCGCCCGCAGGATCTTCAAGTCTTCGGCCGAGCCGACGCGGTCGAACAGCGACGCGAGCTCGGGGTCGACCGTGAACGACGTCGCCTTTCGCAGCCGATCATCCGTCACCCGCTGCTCGAGCTTCGCCACCGCTTCACACGACTCGCCGACGACCTCGACCAGCCACGGGCCTTCGGGCTCGTCAGCGCCGGCAGGGAAGGGGGTGAACATGCCTTCGGCCCCGCGCGACACGATGAAGGCGCTGATCGCATGACCGCCCGTCGCCTTCTTTGCCCCGGCTTCCGCGAGCGCTTCCACCATGTGGCCGCGGTCGATCTTGATCCGGTAGCTGCCCCAGTCGTCCGACGCCTCGAGCAAGCCGCTGCAGTCCTGCTCGCCCAGCGTCTTCAAGAGCCACTGCGCGCCCAGCGACGCAACCTCAAAGCGCTTCAGCGGCTGGCCCGTGCGCAGCGCTTCCCACGCAGACACGCGCGGCTGGGCGAGGATCCGCACCCGCTTGATCAGCTCGTCGGCGTGACCCGTCTTGCGCAGGTAGTCGTGGGCCCCCGAGCGCGCGGCCTTCAGCGTCTCGCGGTAATCGTCGTGGGCCGACAGCACCAGCACCGGCAGCTCGCGCGTGCGGGCAGAGCCTTTGAGCAGCTTCAACATGCCCCAGCCATCGAGCACGGGCATGTTGAGGTCGGCGACCATCATGTCGAAGCCCTGCTCGAGCGCGAGCCGGTGGCCTTCTTCCCCGTGATCGGCCGAGACGACCTCGAAGCCGCTGCGTTCCAGCTGCAGGCCGTAGAGCTTTCGAAGCGACGGATCGTCGTCGACCAGCAGCACGCGCGGTTTGTAGCCGGCCGGAGCGGTCGCCTTCTCGACGGGCGCCGCCGCGGGGATCGTCGTGACGCCGTCTTCCCAACGCCACGCGCCGTCCTGCAGCGACAGCATCTCGTCAATCGCCGGCGGGCCTTCCAGCGGGCCCATGCGGGCATAGGTGATGGCCCCATGATCGACGATCGCGCGGCCTTCGAAGGGCGTGCCCGGGTTCACCACCAGGCTTCCGTTCGACTTCTCGCGCCCGAAATACTCGAGCAGCAGGTGGCGCTGCAGCTCGGCCGGGCTCAGCGACTTGCCGCGATCGATCTGGTCGAGCATCGAGAAGACGTCGGTGAGGCGATCGACGTGCTCGGGCTCGAACGGCTTTGTCCACAGATCCACGGCTCCACTCAAGAACGCGCGCACCTGATCGCGCGGCGTGAGCTTCGCCGTCAGGAAGATCACCGGGATGTGGTTGATGCCTTCGAAGGCTTTGAGCGAGTGCATCACCTCGCGGCCGCTGAGCACCGGCATGTTGATGTCGAGCACGATCAGGTCGGGCATGAACTGCTGCGCCGTCGGCACCGTGAGCGTCGGGTACATCAGCAGCTGCACCGCGTAGCCGCCCGCGTGCAGCAGGTCGCCCGCAATGCCCAGCACGAGGGCGTCGTCGTCGACCAACATCACGCGGCGGGGCTGTGCAGGGGCTGACGAAGTCATTCTTTGGTCGAGGCGTAGATAATCACGAGCCAGAATTTCGCTGCGCCGTATGTCGGTGAATCCCCCCGCACGACTCCGATTCCGACGTGCTCGTGCTTCGGGTCGAAGAGGCTCTTCGAATCATTGACCAACGCAGGGCTGTCGGTGACGAAGAAATCGATCGAAACGCTGCCCAGGTCGTCGCGCGCCGCAAACACGCGCTCGTGAAGGTTCTCGTTCGGCAGCTTCGCCTTGGGGGTGTTGAGCTCCAGCGCGCGCCGCGCATGCGAGGTGGCCAGGTCATCGAGCACCCGGGATCGCTTCAAAGGCTTCAGGCCCCGCAGCCTGCGCGCTTCGGCGATCGCGTTCGCGGCTTCGACAGTCGAGTCTTCGTCCGACCGGGCGAAGGTGGGCGTCGCGAAGAGCTCGACCAGCAACGTCTGGTTGAGGCTGTTCTTCACCACCCCGATGCCGGCTCGCGTGTAGACGGGGTCGAGCAGATTCTTGCGGTGCCCGGGGCTGTGCTCGATCGAGAAGTGGGCGGCCAGCGGCCCGTTCGCCAGGCCCAGGTTCTCGCCCGCTGACGTGTAGCGGTACCCGGCCGCGTTCATGCGCGATCGCAGGTCGCCGCCGTCGGGCGAGACGTGCGCGAAGAAGTTCTCTTTGGCCAGCCGGTCTGCGTACGCCTGCGCGATCGAGTCGAGCTCGAAGTCGCGCGACAACGCCTTCTGTGCGCTCGCGACCCGAAGCCCGTTGATTCGCAGCAGCACGCGCGCGCGAGACTCTTCGAGCGCTGTCGGTTCGCGCTCGGCCATCGGCCCGTCTTTCGCCGCCGCGCTGCCGACCTGCACGAAGAACAGCGCCGCGACCTGTGGGCCCTTGTCTCCACGCGCGAGCACTTCGACGGTGTGGCGGCCATCGCCGGGAAGATCGATGGAAGCGCACAGCGAACGGCCCGACTCGCGCGCGGCGTACTTCTCGACCTGGCCGCCAGGGCGCGTCACGAAGACCTCGGCCGATTTGTACGGCTCGTACAACTGCGCGCACAGCTTCTGCGGCGCAGCGGGTGCCTTGCCGAACATGCGGGGAAAGGGCGAGAGATCCAGGCGGCGTTCGGCAAAGAGGATGACGATCGCGGCGAGGTCACCGCGCTTGATCGCTCCGATGCCGATGTGGCTGCAGGGCTCGGCGGTCAGATCGGCCTGCTTCGAAAGGGCGAGCAGCGGCTCGGTGCTCGGGCTGCCACGCAGCACCAGTGCGCGAGGGGTCGCGTCGTAGCCGCCGGCTTCCGACAACGCCGCGGTCAGCGTCAAGAGCTCGGCGGCCTGGCTTGCGTTGCTGTCGATCGCGCGGGCAGCCAGCGTGCGGGCGGCTTTGGTGAGCGCCGGGTCGAGGGTCGGGTTGCTGCGGCCGACGCGCTCGAACTGCTGCGCGATGTTTTCCCGCGCCTGGGCCTCGAGCTCGGTGGACGGAGCGACCGCCGCAAGAAGCAGCAGAATCGGAATCAACCCTTCACCCGGAAGGCCAGCGACTTGACGACGTGGGGTCCGCCCAGCTGCGCCTGCAGCCGGGGAAGCAGGGCCGGCGCCCGGCGGGCGAGCTCTTCGGCCCACGCGCGATTCTGGGTCTCGATGAGCAGCGCGCCTCCGATCAGCGACAGCGGTTCCGCGTTCTTTGCGATCTGCGGCCCCATCAGCTCTTCCCAGATGGCCTTCAACGGCCCGGCCGCCGTGGTTTGCGCTGCAACCCGACCCAACGCCAATGGCAACACGTCTTTGATCGAGGTGAATTTGCGCATCGATGCTCCACTTTCAGTCTGTCAAAACAGGGCAGCGATGTCGTGCTTTCACAGCCGCCGTACGAGGGAAATCACGGCTGTTCTTTGGGGTTTGACAACCCTCGGGCCGATCCGTCAAATGCCGCCGTTTTTCACTCTGTAATTCCCCAGCAGCACCAAGGAGCTTCTGAATGACTTTGTTCCCGCGCACTCTGATGTTCGCGCTCGTGGCCGCAGGTGTGGCCGTGACGGCATGTGGTGGTTCGAATCCGATC
>JAYUXE010000959.1:0-3430 GCA_043753165.1 Archangiaceae bacterium
GCCATCGCCTCGCGCGCTTCCGAAGCTGTAGCGTCACGCCGAATTTTTTTCCTGGGCTCAGGCCGAAGCTTCGCGGGTCTTGCCCGGCAGGCAACCTGAAGGCGCGCCGGCTGCTGCGGTGCTGAATAGCCAGCTGAAGACTCCCGCTGACCGGATCGGCCGCAAGTGGCTCGAAGCCGCCTGGACGAGGTTCCTCGAAGATACGGGTGCCCGTGCGAAAGGTTGGCCTTGGCGGTTCTTCATCGCGCAATGGCAACAGCACCACAACGCCGCGACGCTGGCCCCTACTGCGCGCACGCCGAAGGTTCGCATGCTGGGTGGCTTCGTCGCCGCTGCGGATACGAATAGCGACGACGACGTGACGGGTGACGCGGACGGGGTGGGGGTGGTGCCATGAACATCGACCTCGAAACCGCGACGCTGAAGGCGATCGCCGGCGAAGCGTCGGTGGCTTCATCAGGGGTGCTGAACCTCGTCACCGCTGCCGGCGTCGGGCCGGAAGACTTCACCCACGTACCCGCTCGACGCCTGTTCGAGGCGATGATCGCGCAGCTGAGGCGCGACCCGAAAGCGCAGCTCGACGTGATCACGTTGCTGGCCGCGCTCGGGGGCCAAGTGCCCCGTGATTATGTCGTCGGCGTCGTCACGAGCGGCGACCTCGGACAGACCACTGGGCGCTTGGCGACGCTTAAAGATGCTTCGACCCGCCGGCACACTGTGGAGATCCTGCGGCATGCCGCAAAGATGCTGATCGGGCAGTTCGCGCCCGTCGCGACGATTGTCGGAGAGCTGCGTACCGCCCTCGATGGCGTGGTGACTTCGGGTGATTCGATCCGACCGCTTGCTACCGACATCGTTGGCGCACTCGACAAGCTGCAGGCCGCTCGCCGAGGCGAGACGGTGGGCGTGATCCACACGGGTATCGAGGCCTTCGATGCCTATCTCGGCGGATTGCCGCCTTCGGTGCTGACGTTTATCGGGTCGCTGCCGTCGGTCGGGAAGAGTGCCCTGCTCGCCAGCATCTGCCGCAACCTCGGGATGCGTCGCGTGAAAGTGGGTTACCTGTCACTCGAAGACAATCGACAGTGGATCATCGGGCGCATCGCGTCGGAACTTTCTCGCGTTCCGTTCTTCGTCGCGTCGAACCGGCCGAAGGAACTCTCGTTCGAACAGATGAAAAGGTACGCGCGTGCGATGGAGCAGGCGTACCCGCTCTTGGAGACGGTCATCGGGGAAGACGCGGAAGCGCGGCCTCTGACCCTGCCCGAGGTGATCTCGCGGGCGACGTCGATGGTGATGCAGCACGGTTGCCAGGCAATCATTGTCGACCATCTCGGCGAAATTTCGGTACCTCGCACCGAACGGCACGACCTCGACGTGCTGGAAGCGGCCGTAGCCCTGCGATCGCTGGCGAAGACGCACCACATCGCCGTGGTGGTGGCGGCACATCTGCGCCGACGCCAGGGACTTATGGAAAAGACCGATCGACCCTTGCTGACGGACTTTGCTTTTTCCGCGGGCATCGAGCGCATCGCACGGGTGGCTCTCGGATTGTATCGGCCGTCGATGGACGAGCTGCGGGTCGTGATCCTGAAGCAGACCCACGGCATCGCCGACGTCGAATTCCCCCTGGGCGTCAACAACGGTTCGGCCACAGTGAAGAGCCACGACACGACCGGCGCGATCGGGATCAGCCGAGGCCTCTACGCAGACGCCCCCGAGGTGATCTCTTGAGTGCCCGATGCGCCGTGTGCGGCTCTTCCGGTTCACCGATCAAGGCCGTGAATTGGCGAGGGGAACGCATGCCGGACCTCGGCGTCTCGTGCGGCGCTGCGTGCAGCGCCCTGCTTGTGGAGGCCGTCCTTCAGCCTCAGAACACCGAATACGACAGGTACGAGGCGGCCTGCTTGGCACGCAGGTGGCGACGCCGCGCCGCCGAAGTTCGCGGGTTGCCATTTGCCGAGCCAGAGCTGAAGTCGCCAGCAGAGCTGGAGATCGATCGGGTCGTGCTGACGCGTTGGGGCAGGCTGATCAACCGGGCTGATGGGACGCTGGTCGAGCGGAGTGCCGGATGACCGCGCACCCGACGGACCCTTTGCCGCTGTGGACCGCCGACGAGGTCGCCGCGTACCTTCGAGTGAGCCGGTCGTGGGTCTATCAAAAGGCCGCCGCCGACGAGCTTCCGAGTCTGCGGTTTGCAGGGTGCTTGCGCTTCGACCCTCAGGCGATCCGCGCGTACGTGCAGACTTCGGCAGGGGCACGTGTTCTGCCGATCCGGCCTGTCGGAGGTTGATGCCAGTATTCTGTATACGCAATACTGGATCTCATGACGAAAGCACCGAAGGCCGCCTCGCTGCGCCAGCTTCGGCAATGGCGAGGGCTGACGCAGGTCGAAGCGGGAAGGCGGTTCGGCGTGCCTCAAGGCGAGATCTCGAAGATCGAGAAGCGATCGGATCATCGAGTGCGGAATCTCGCCCGGTACATCGAAGCTCTTGGTGGTCGGCTGGAACTGGTGGCAGTGGTGGGCGGTAGACGGGTTTCTTTGAAGGGGGTCTGACGATGGCTTCAGTGATCTTCAGGTCGGGACGCTGGTACGTGAAGTTCAAGGGGGCCGATGGCAAGCCCCTGCGTCAGGTCACGACCGCAATCAGCAAGACGCACGCAAAGAAATTGGCGGCCGAGCTGGAGCGGCAGGCCGAAAGGCAACATCTCGGGCTGGAAGCACGGCGGCCCGCCGACGGTGGTGGCACGGTTGCTGCGCTGATGCAGTGGTGGCTCGACACATACGCGAAGGGCACCCCATCGCACTCGCGGGCGACCTCGACGATCCGCTGCCATTTCACTGCCTCACGCCTTGGCGAGATGAAGTTGGCCGACGTGCGAGCAGGGGAGATCGAGGTCTTCCTGCAAGAGAAGGCCGCTGTGCTCTCGCCGCAGAGTCTCAACCATCTGCGTCGTTACCTTCGCACTGCGTTCAGCTGCGCGCACCGCGCCGGCCGCTACCTCGGCCCGAATCCCGCGGCCGAGGTAAAGCGCCGCAAGGTGCCGAAGCGCGTGCCGGACTTTCTGCGACTCGATGAGGCTGCGCGAGTCCTCGCGCAGCTCAATCCTGCGCAGCGCGCCCTGTTCGCGACGGCGATCTACACCGGGCTGCGAAAGGGTGAGTTGCTCGGGCTCCGGAAGCGCGACGTCGACCTCGACAACCGTCTGCTCACCGTCGCGCAGAGCCACGACCGGGACACGACGAAGGGCGGCCACGCTGATGTCATCGCGGTCAACGCTGAACTGTTGCCGTACCTGAAGGCCGCGATGGCGGCGTCACCTTCCGAGCTGGTCTTCCCGAGGCCCGACGGATCGATGATGCGGCCCGATGCAGACCTCGCGGGCATTCTGCGGCGAGCGATGGGCAGGGCAGGGATCGTCACCGGCT
>JAYUXE010000960.1:0-7972 GCA_043753165.1 Archangiaceae bacterium
GGCGTCTATTTCGATCGCGCCATCCCGCACCAGGTCGGCACGAAGGTCGAGCTGTCCTTCACCCTGCCCGGCGAGTCGCACGCCATCGTTTGCGCCGGCGAAATCGTCAACGTGCCCAACGCTTCGACCTACGGCATGGGGGTGCGCTTTCTCGACTTGAAGCCTGCCGACCAGGCCCTGCTCATCGCCTTCATCGGGGGAAATCCATGACCGTTCGCCTCTTCGCTGCCGTGCTCGCGCTCTCGTGCCTCGGCTGCATCCGCGACACCCGCCCCCAGCGCGACCGCGGCGCCGCCGGGTTGATCGAGAACACCGAGACCATCAAAGGCCCGCTGAAGCAACGCTGCGACAACCTGGGCAAAGGCGCCGCCAGCAAGCGCTGCGAAGAGGCCAGATACCTGGGCGAAATCTACGTGCGGAAGCTCGATGTGGGCACCGACGTCTGCCTCGAAGGGGGCTTCGGCGACGAGGTCACGGGCGCCTGTCTCGCCCGCGCGCAAGTGGCCGATGTCAGGCCGAATGAAGTCTTGTTGGAGGTTCGGGGAGCAAAACCCGACTCGCGGTGGTTTCACAAAGACCAGAACCAGTACTGGTTCGAGGAAGCCGCGCTCGTAGACCTCTATCTCGCTGACCACGGTTATTGAACAAGCCATGCCCTTCTACGACCCGCTGCTGCACAACCTGAAGAAGCTGTCTCCCTCGTCGCTGCGCGGGCTCGCCGACGAAAAGATTTCCGACGTGGTGCTGAAAGAGACCACGCGGGCGAAGACGAAAATCGACGAGCTGAACCAGCGGTACCCGGCGGCCGGCCCGCGGGAGCTCGCCCAGCGGATGATTGATTCGAAGAAGGCGTTCGCCGGCATGGTGGGCGGCGTCAGCGGCGTGTTCGGGCTGGTCTCCGTGCCGGCCGATTTGGGCCTGATGGTCTACCTGCAGCTGGCGTTGCTGGTGGAAGTCGCCACCCTCTACAAAGTGAACCTCAAGAGCGAGCGCGCGCGGCAAGAGCTGCTCGACGTCTTCGGCTATGCCAATGGCATCGGCCCGCTGCAGCGCGCGAGCCCGAAGCTGGTGGGCAAGCTCGCCGCGATGCTGCTGCAGAAGGGCGGCCTGGGGACGATTGGGCGGGCGATGCCGCTGGTCGCGGCGCCCATCAGCGCCTACCTGAACAACCAGCACATTCAGCAGGTCGGTGAGCAGGCGATTCGCCACTACGACGGGTTTTCGGCCGCGAGCGCGAAGACGAAGAAGGCCAGCGGGGCTTGAGCCGGCTCGACGGGCTCACCCACTGCGTGGCCCCGGCGTTCTTTCGCACCGAGCTCGCCGATGCGGTGACGAAGGCGCGCAAAGCGAAGGTGCCGCTGTCTCTCGTGTGGCTCGATGTCGACGAGTGCGCGGTGAGGAACCAGGACCACGGTGTCGACCGCGTCAACCTCGCGCTGGCCCGGCTGGGCCTGACATTGCGCGTACTGGTGGGAGCCGCAGGCACCGTCGGCCGCGTCCAGGGCGCCGCCTTTGCCGTCCTTCTTCCCAACACCACCCGCGAAGACGCGCTCGCGCTGGGGCAACGGCTGCGCACCGCGGCGGGGCAGATGGAACACCCGGGCGAAGACGACGCGTTCGAGCTGCGGCTGTCGGGGGCGGTGGTCGAAGCGCTGCCCAACGAGCTGCCGCTGAACCTGCTCGAAGCGGCCGAGGGCCTCAGTGTGCGCGCGAAGCAGGCAGGCCGCGACACGTTGCTGCTGCGCTAGGCTGCTTCCATGGTGAAGGAATCGACCTACGTCGGAGAAAGCCCCGACGAGCCGCGCAAGCCGACCAGCCAGGTGACGCAACCGCTGCCGAAGGCACGGGGGGTTGGCTCGGGCTCGCCCGGGTTTCGCCCGCTGAGCCAGCCGCAGGCGATGCCGGCCGCCGCACCGCCCCCCCCTTCTGCGACGCCGCCAGTACCGCCGCCGGCACCACCGCCGCGGTCTGAGCATTCGCGCGAGTACGCGGTGCCCAAAGAGACGTCGCGCGAGATGGCGGTTCCGCGCGAGGCGTTCGAGTCGACGCGCGCGTCTTCCCAACGCAAGCGCGATGGCGGACCTCCGGCGGTGGACCGACGGGTGACGCCGCGGTTCTTCCCGCCGCAGCCGCGCAACCTGGCCGAGACAGGCCTGACCCAGACGATGGTGGAAGAGCTGGTCTTGAAGGCGCTGTTCGCGTCGGGCGAGATGCGTGGCTCGGAAATCGCGCAGCGGCTGTGCCTGCCGAGCATCATCGTCGACGACATCATCGATGGCCTGCGGAAGTCGAAGTTCGTCGACCTGAAGGGCGGCGGCATGGGGGTCGGCAAGTCGGCGCTGGTCTTCACGCTGACGACGTTCGCGACGGACACGCTGCGGCAGATCAACGATCGCAACCGGTACAACGGCCCCGCTCCGGTGCGAATGGAAGACTGGTTCGAGGCGGTAAAGGCGCAGACGCTGCGCGGCAGCCGCATCACGCGCGCGAAAATCGAAGACAAGTTCGGCGGCCTCATCGTCACCGACCACGTGCTCGATTCGCTGGGGCCGGCGATGAACTCGGGGCGCGCGATTTTCTTCTACGGCGCGCCGGGCAACGGGAAGACGGCCATCTGCCAGAAGCTGATTGGCTGCTACGAGGGCGACATCTACGTCCCGCATGCGCTGCTGGTGGACGACTTCATCATCCGGGTGTTCGACCCGATCATTCATCAAGAGCAGCCGGACGACGCGAACAGCAACGCGCACGACAACCGCTGGGTTCGCTGCGCGCGGCCGCTGGTCGTCGTCGGCGGTGAGCTCACGCTCGAGACGCTGGACCTCATCTACTCGCCCGACGTGAAGTACTACGAGGCGCCGTTTCAGCTGAAGGCGACCAACGGCATGTTGCTCATCGACGACTTCGGCCGTCAGCAGGTGAGCCCGAAAGAGCTGCTGAACCGGTGGATTGTGCCGCTCGAGAACGATGTCGACTACCTGACGCTGCACACCGGCAAGAAGCTGCAGGTGCCGTTCGATTGCTTCACCGCGTTCTCGACAAACTTGAACCCCGCCGACCTCGTCGACGACGCGTTTCTTCGTCGCGTTCGCTACAAGCTCGAGGTGCAGGCGCCCGACGAAGACCAGTTCCACCAGATTTGGGAATTGATGTGCGCGAAGCGCGCGGTGCCGTACGACCCGAACGCGGTGCAGTGGCTCATCGACACCCACTACACGCCGGTGCGCCGCCCGTTCGCCGCGTGTCAGCCGCGCGACCTGCTCGAGCAGGTGGTCGACATCGCGCACTACCGCAACCAGACCCCGAAGCTCACCGCCGAGCTGCTCGAGGCGGCGGTGAAGAACTACTTCGTGAAGTTCAAGAAGACGGTGTGACGCGATGGCCCTGCCCACCGACAAGCTGCGGCGAATGCGCGAACGAATGGCTCGACTCAACCTCGAGTCGGCGCAGCGTGCGGCCGCTTCGACGCCGGGCGAATCGATTCGGATGGCGCTCGAGCTGTCGGAATTGGTGCTGCGTTCCGACAGCAACTTCGACAAGCCGCTGCCCCCATCGCTGCCGGCCCTGTGGAAGGCGATGAAGCGGTCTGGTCGCTAAACCGGGGAAACGCCCAGCCGGGCCAGCACGTCGTCGAGGTGGCGGTAGACCTGCACCTCGTGGTTGATGACCTGCTCGATGAGCCCGTGCTCGTCGATGACGAACGTGGCGCGCCGGTCGCGGCGCAGAATCGGCCACACCACGCCGTAGCTTTCGCTGATGGAACGCGAGGCGTCACCGATGAGCGCGAAGTCGATGTTCTCGGCCTTTGCGAACTGGCACTGGCGTTCGGGCTTGTCCAGCGAGACGCCGATGAGCGTCGCGTTCTGCGCCTCGATGGCCGCCTGGTGGTCGCGGAAGTTCCGAATCTCGATCGTGCACGCCGGTGTGAAGGCCTTCGGGAAGAAGAAGAGCACCACCTTCTTCCCCAAGAGCTCGGACAACCTCACCGCGCGACCCTGGCAGTCGGTCGCGTTGAAGTCTGGTGCCACATCGCCCGCTTGCAGCATCAGCCTTCGACCGCCGGCACCGGAACCGCGGCCACCTTCGTGTCCATCGACTCGGCCACCAACTCGGCCACATCGCGCACCTTCATCGTCTCTTCGCGCCCGGTGTCCGCGATGCCGTCGCGCACCATCGTGTGACAGAACGGACACGCCACCGCGACGGTGCCACTGCCCGGCCCCTTGTAGTCGCCGACCTGGCCCGGCTTGGTCTTGTCGGCCGCGTCCGGGTACGGCACCGACGCATCGACGTCGTGCTGCAGGGTGAGCGCCGCTTCATTCACGCGGTTGTGGTTGATGCGCGTACCGATGTGCTCTTCCATCCACATGCGCGCGCCGCCGGCGCCACAGCAGAAAGACTCGCGCTTGCTGCGCTGCATCTCGATGACCTCGAGCCCCGGAATCGCCTTCAGTGCCTCGCGCGGGGCGTCGTACACGCCGTTGTGCCGGCCCAGGTAGCAGGGGTCGTGGTAGGTGATTTTTTCCTTCATCACCTTCGACAGCGTGATGCGCTTGTCGCGAATGATGTCGTTGATCAGCTCGGTGTGGCTGATGACTTTGTAGTTGCCGCCGAAGTCCGGGTACTCGTTCTTGATGGTGTTGAAGCAGTGCGGGCACTGGGTGATGACGGCCTTCACGCCACCGGCATTCAGCTTCTCGACGTTGCCCTTCGCCATCGTCTGGTACAGGTATTCGTTGCCCGCGCGTCGCGCCGAATCGCCCGTGCACGTCTCGTCTTTACCGAGCGTGGCGAACTTGATGCCGGCCTCGTTGAGAATCTTCACCACCGACCGGCTGACCTTCTTCATTCGTTCGTCGTAGCTGCCCGCGCAGCCGACGAAGAACAGGTACTCGTACGGCCCGCCGCCATCGCCCCAGCGCGGAAGCTTCAGGTCGCCTTCCCACTCGTCGCGCTTGTCCTGGCCGATGCCCCAGGGGTTGCCCTGGCGTTCCATGCCTTCGAACACGCGCTGCAATTCAGGCGGGAAGTTGGCTTCGACCTGCACCTGGTAACGGCGCATGTCGATGAGGCGCGGCACGTTCTCGATGAACACCGGGCACGCCTGCTCGCACCAGCCACACGACGTGCACGCCCAGATGGTCTCGGGGGCGAGAATGCCCGGCACGAGGTTCGGCAATTCAGGGGTCTCGGTCGGCGCCGCAGCCGGGGCCGCCACGCCATCGGTCGAAGGCCCCGGGTTGATGGGCTTCGCAGCGAGCTCCTTCTCGTGGTCCCAGAGGAAATGCTTCAGCGTCTGGTTCACGCCCTTGTGCGTCAGCGGCTTGCCCGTGATGTACGTCGGGCAGTGCGTCTGGCAACGGCCGCACTCGGTGCAGCTGTTCAAGTCGAGGCCCTGCTTCCAGCTCAAGTCCTTGAAGGACTTCATCCCGAACTCTTCCTTCTCGAGGTTCGGGGTCGGCAGGCGCGCGCTGCTCGAAATCGGGTGCGCCTTGTCGGGCGGCAGCGTTTTCAGGAAGACGTTGGGCAGGCCGACGATGACGTGGAAGTGCTTTCCGTAGGGCAGGAAGTTCAGGAACGTGAGGACGATGCCGATGTGCGTCCAGAACGAGGCGACGCCCAGCCAGTGCAGCGCGTTGTCCGGCATCCACGACACGCCCATCGCGACCAGTGACGTGACGGGCTCGAACTTCGACCACGTGATGCCCTGCTCGCGCAGGTGCATCGCGCCGAAGAAGAACTCGGTGACCATCAGGCCGCCGATGAAGCCGAGAATCAGAATCGCTTCCTTCGAGCGCGTCATGCGGTCGGGCTTCACGACGAGGCGAAGAAACGCGAAGTAGAGGACGCCGATGACGGCCGCTCCGGCGGCGAGGTCCTTCACCACCAGGTAGCCGCCGTACACACCGCCCAGCAGCGAGTGGTCGACCCAGAACGGGTGATTCAGATTGCCGAGCACGGCGATCGCCGTCTCGCTGTAGCCCATCACGAACATCATCAGCGTCCGCGCCTGCACGATGAGAAAGGCCGCGAAGATGAAGACGTGCATCACGCCGGGGGTGAATTCTTCCGGGTCCACCATGCGCTTCTGGCCGAGGCCGAACTTCATCAGCGCGTCGATGCGTTCGGGGATGCGGTCGAAGCGGCTTCCGTCGGGCTTCAGGCTGAGCATCGCCTTCAAGCGCCAGAACATCGTGTACGCAAAGAAGCCGACGGCGAGCACCAGCATCAACGTCGTCACCAGAGGACTCATGACCGAAAGGAATTAGCAGGAATTGCACACCCGGTGCTGTTCCAACTGCGCTCGATGCGCACGCCGCGCTTCTGACGAAAAGAAGCCGCTTGCTGCCCGCGGCGCCGAAGCGGAAACGCGTCCGATAAATTGCGCTGCGACAGGCCTGTGTCACCGTCGCGGGCATGACGACACGCCGAACGACCCTTCGCCGAAGCATTCGCCTGCCGCTGTCCCTGGGCCGCAAGCTGCCCGCGCTCACCGCCGACGTTTCCCGCGGGGGCTTCTCGGTCGAGATGCCGCAGGTCTTCCTGCCGGGCTCGCAGGTCGACGGCTACTTTCTGCTCGACGACAAGGAAGTGCCGTTTCGCGGCTGGGTCGCGTGGGCCGTGCCGGGCAACCCGATGGCGTCGGTGTTCAGCCAGATGGGCATTCGCTTCACCGACGTGCCCGAAGGGCTCAAGGGCATCTTCACGAAGCTCGAGAAGCGCCCGCGCAAGCTGAAGAAGAAGTAAGTCAGCAGGCCTTGTGGCCGTGCTCAGCCGCGAAGCCCGGAAGCGCCTCGAGCGGCCACTGCTCACGTTTCTGCTGTCGCTTGCCATCGCCGTCGTCGTGGGCGTCGTGGTCTACGTGGTGACGTCGACGCTGCCGTACCTCGCCACGTCGCCCACCACCGACCCGACCTTCGGAAACCAGAACCACTGTCTGCTCACGGCGCTGCCGACCGAGCGAACCGGATTCGCGGTGTTCGGCGACGAGGCGGTCGCTTACTCGGGCTCGCAGCTCGCGCGGTGCGGCCCCAGAGGCCCGGCGCAGCGCTTCCCGCTGACGGGCGTGACGCGCGCTTCCTTCGACTTCAAATCCACCCTGTGGTTCGCGCGCCGGGCCGACGGAAGCGCACCGCCCGAGCTGTGGCGGTTGTCGGAAGGGAAGCCAGAACGGGTGGGCGAGGTCGCTCCGATTGGGCTGGTGGGCACCGCGTTCGGAGTCGTCACGCTCGACGCGCAGGGGCGACTCGTCTCGCTGGATGTCGAACGAACCGTGCTCGGGGTGGCGCAGCTTCCGGCCGTGCCGCCCGAGGAAGTGCAGCTGACGGTGAGCGCCGACGGGCAGCGGGTGGCGGTCGTCACCAGTGGAGGCCTGTTCGTCTACGAAGCGCAGCGGCTGCAGCGAATTCTCGCCGAGGCCCCGTGCGACGTGGAGTTCCTGTGGTGGAAGAAGGAAGGCCACCACGCCCTCGTCTCGTGCGGCCCCAACGCCGACTGGGCCCTGGAGCTCGACGTGAATACGGGCAGCAAAGAGACGGCGCCGAAACAACAACGCACCCAGTCGCAGCTGGTGCCGATGCGTGGCATCTATGTGCAGGAGTGCGAACACCTTCCCTGCACTGCGACCGCCCCGTGACGAACCTGCGCATCAACGAGACTGGCTGGACCCCGACCGAAGGCGACATGCCGTTTCATCGACTGGGTGGCGCCGACGCGATTGTTGCGCTCGTCGAAGCGTTCTACGACGCGATGGGCCGCGACGAAAAAGCGCTGACCGCCCTCCACGCCTGCGACGTAACCGGAGCCGTCTCACGCGAGAGCCGTGACCGCTTCGCGATGTTCCTCGTCGGCTGGCTCGGCGGGCCCGACGACTACCAGCAGACGCACGGGCACCCCCGCCTTCGGATGCGGCACGCGCGGACGCCCATCGATGAAGCGATGCGCGACGCGTGGCTGCGGTCGATGGCGAAGG
>JAYUXE010000961.1:0-3420 GCA_043753165.1 Archangiaceae bacterium
CGAGTTGACCAACGTGATGTTCCCCGTCGGCCTGGTGCAGAACTTCTACGTGAAGTTCGATCTGCCGCAGGGCGCGTACGTGGCGCAGGGCACGTGCACGGTGTCGTCGAACGCAACGCCGCAGCCGTTCATCATCCTCGCCGGGTGCACGTTGCACATCGTCAGCGGGCCGGCCGGGTCTCTGGGCGGCATGGTGACCAGCGTGTGCATCTTCAACCCGCTGGCCCGGCCGGGGTTCAACACGGGCTCGATCTGGACGCTGCAGGAATACCTGCTTGATGTGCCGCACTCGCACGGCCCGCACTGCCACCACTTCAGCCATGGAAACGACGAGTGATGCCCATCGACATGCCGGTGGTGATTGAAGTGGCGCGGCCCGATGGCTCTCAAGAGTTGGTGCGGGTGGGAACTGCGCGGCGCGACGGCGGCCACTTCGTGCTCGACCTCGGGGCGCTTCGCATCAGCCCCTACGAATCGGCGGGCAGTTCGGCGACGCAGCCTCCGCCTCCGCAGGGGGGCACCATCGAGGACCTCGAGTACATCGCGGCACGCGCGCGGCGGACGCTGGCCGACACGTCGAAGTCGCGGTGGCACTCGCAGGAAAGAGACCTGCTCAACCAGGTCGAGCGCGAGATGGTGCGGCTGCGCGCGCTGGAAAAGTCAGGCGGGTAGCCAGACGGTGAAGATGGCTCCGCGGCCGGGGGCCGACGTGAGCTCGATGTCACCGCGGTGGGCTTCGACGATGCGCTTCACGACCGCGAGGCCGAGCCCGCTTCCCGTCGCCTTCGTGGTGACGAACGGCTGAAACACGCTTTCGGTGAGCGCGGCAGGGACCCCCGGCCCCGAGTCGGCGACGTCGATGCGTGCGTGCGGAAAGCCCCGTCGCGCTTCGATCGCCAGCTTCACCCGCACCTCGCCACCGCGCGGCATCGCCTGCACCGCGTTCGCGAGCAGGTTGAGCAACGCCTGCCGCAGCATGCGTTCGTCGACAGGGACCTTCGGAAAACCTTCGCTGACGTCGACTTCCATCTTCACGCCCGTGCCGCCGCGCGTGCCTTCGATCACCTTCACGGCGCCGGCGACGATCTTCGGCAGCGCTTCCGGCTTCAGCTCGGGCGCGTGGGGCCGCGCGAACTCGAGAAGGTCGGCGACCAGCGTGTCGATGCGCTCGGCCTCTTCGTTGATCATCTCGAACAGCTGCGCCGATTCGCCGCTGGGGGTCAGCATTCGCTTAAGCGCCGACATCGAGTTGTAGATGACGCCGAGGGGATTGCGGACTTCGTGCGCGACCACGGCCGAGAGCTCACCCAGCGCGGCCAGCCGTTCGCGCTTCACGAGCTCGACCTGGGTCTGGGCAAGCTGGTCGTAGCTCTTCTTCAAATCTTCGAAGAGCCGGGCGTTCGCGATCGCGACGGCAATCTGCGCCGAGATGACGGTGGCGCGTTCGACTTCGGCGTCCGTCCACTCGCGCTGATTCTCGGCGTCCCCGATGACAGCGGCGCCCATTGGTACGCCGCGCAGCATCAGCGGCAAGGCGAGCAGGCTCTTCATCTGGTACCGCGCGTTCAGGCCCTGGTTCACCAGCTCCGAGCTCATCGCTGCCTGCTCGCGCACCGGCTTTTCCTGCTGCACGGCGCGCGCCGCGAGTGACGGAGCGTTTCGTTCGAGCCGCACCGTTCGGAAATGTTCCTGGTGCTCGGTGGCCGAGGTGACGACGCCTTTCAGCACGCCGTCGGGCTCGAGCAGCCACAGGTACGAGTGCGACGCGTTGACGATGCGCGCGAGGTGCGACGCCGAGGCTTCGAGAATCTGATCGAGGTTCAGCGACCCGGTGACGAGGCGGCCGACCTCGAGCTGCACTTCGAGGTCTTGCGACCGCCGCCGTTCACTTTCCAACAGCCGCGCATGCTCGATCGCGGTCGAAAGATGAGACGCGCAGGCCTCGAGCAGCTCGAGCTCTTCGGCGCTGAAGGCGCGATCGATTTTCCGCAGCGCGTAGAAGCTGCCGATGGGCCGGTCGTGCATGAACAGCGGCATCGCGGCCCCGAATTTGATGCCGCGCGCTTCGAGAAGAGGCCGGGTCAGCGCGGGCCAGTGCTCGACGGCGCGCATCACGGTCTGCCGGCGCAGCACGGCGGTGCCCGAAAGGTTCGACTCGTCGATTGGCAGGTGCTCGAGCTTTTGCAGGTCGGCCGGTTTGCCATCGCCCCCGAAGCTGCCGGCGAACGTCAGGCGATTGCCTTCGATGAGGTGCATGTGACAGCCGTAGAGCTCGAAGGCCTCGGTCACCTGCTTGAGCAGCTGCTGCACCACCTGCTCGACGGGCAGGTTGCGCGTACCGACGCGGGCGAGGTCGACCAGCAGTGCGCGCTGGCGATCAGGACCCAGCGCGTGATCGGACGTCGGCATTGCGCGGTCACATACCATTGCTAGAAACCGGGCATGAAAACCGTCCGGACGAATGAGACGGCGTGGGTCGAGCACACGAATCGCGGCAACTACAGCCAGCGGCGCAAGGCCCTGGGCGGCGAGAAGCTGAGCTGTGGGTTGTGGGAGCTCGCGCCGGGGAAGAAGTCATTTCCTTTTCACAGCCACCTCGTCACCGAAGAGGCGATGTTCGTCGTCTTCAGCAGGGGGCAGGTGCGCACGCCCGAAGGGATGACGCAGATTTCGACGGGCGACTGCGTGTCGTTTCCTCCCGGCGCCGGGGCGCATCAGCTGCTCAACGACGGCAGCGAGCCGCTGGTCTACGTCGGCATGTCGGCGACCATCGGCATCGACATCGTCGAGTACCCCGACACCGGAAAGCTCGCCGCCGCCGTCGGCGCGCCGGGCAAGGGGCAGCGCTTCCTGTACGAGAAAGACAAGCAGGTCGGGTACTGCGACGGCGACCCGGACGCCTGAGCTCGAGTCGTGACCGCGGGGAGGTAGCGACCCGTTGACGCCTTCGCGTCAAATTGGCCCTCTCAACGGCTGAGAGAGTGCGGCAACGGATCCCGCTGGGGCGGGTTGCCACAGTGCCCGCCCCCGTTACAGCGGCGTGAAACGCCCGGCCGGTCAGTTGCATTTGTCAGTCACCGTGAAACGCCCGTTGATCGCGACGTACCGGCTCCAGCTGGGGCCGGAGCTGAATTTTGCGCGCGCGGCCGAGCTGGTTCCCTACCTTTCGAAAGTCGGCGTGAGCCACCTCTACCTGTCGCCCGTGCTCGACGCGGCGGCGGGCAGCGCGCACGGCTACGACGTCGTCAACCACACGAAAATTTCGCAAGCGCTGGGCGGCGAAGAAGGGTTCGCGCGCCTCGTCGCCGCGGCGCACGCCGCGAACATCGGCATCGTGCTCGACCTCGTCCCGAACCACATGTCGATCGCCGACGCGCGGAACCAGTGGTGGTGGGACGTGCTCGAGAACGGCAGGTCGGG
>JAYUXE010000962.1:0-3419 GCA_043753165.1 Archangiaceae bacterium
CAACCGCGGCGGCTCACGCTGAAACAGCGGCATCGTGCCCAACAGCGCGTCCTGCTCTTCGGGCGCGCGGCCCCGAAAGTTCAGGTTGTCCATGATGAACCCCATCGACTCGACGAACCCCAGCGCCTCACCTTCTTCCGCCTGGTACTTGTCGGAAGAGACGGCGCGGTTCGAAGGCACGTACACGGCGCACTGCGCGCTGTCGGGCATGTAGAGATAGACGAAAACGGCGAAGCCCTGGGGTCCGCGCAGGCCGAGGATGAACGCCCGCGCGGGGCCGGCCTGGCGTCCGGGCACGGCGAGGTGCGGCTGATTCAAAGACTCGTAGAGCGCGACGATTTGATCTTTGGTGGCGGGCAGGCCGCGCAGTCGTTCGTCGATGGTGAACAAAGGTGCTTCGTCTCCTTCAGCGCGCGGTCAGCGTGAACTCTTTCGAGATGTCGTCGGTGTTGGCGGCCGTGCGTTCGAACTTCACGACGGGGTTGTCGATCATCACGTGGTCGCCGCTCATCGTCCCTTCGCCGATGATGATGCGAAAGAAGTGCGTGTTCGACAGGCTCTTCCGCGCGTCCAAAGCGGCCTTCTTCGCGATGAACATCACCGAGTTTTTTCCCGGCGTCAGGTTCTTCGTGATCTCGGAAACGATCTGGTCTTCCGAGCTCTTCAACTTCCGGATCCATTTCGAGTTCACGTACAGGTCGATGTCGTACTCGGTCATCCCGACCACGTTCTGCTCGGTGACCAGGTAGTACTGTTTGCTGATCACGCCGGGCCGCGACGCGCCTTCGACCGGCGCACCTTCCAGCTGCTTCACCGCGTACCCCGGCGCTTCGATCAACACGTTGCCCTTCTCGTCGATGCGCACCGTCGCCTTGTCGAACTTCTGGTTGGTGACACCATCGATCTTCACGCCATTGAGGTACACGCTTCCGGCCATCGCCGACCCGGAAATGGCCAGCAGGCTGAAGACGATGAAACGGGTCAGCGGCATCGAAGAAACCTCGCGTTGTTGCGCACTTACGACTTAGTCCAAACGAAAGCCCACCGCGAAAATTTCACGGCCCGGTGCTAGGGACGGCGCACCCCATGTCCTTCTTCGCCCGACTGAAGCTGGCGTTCGCGATTCTCTTCGGAGCCGCCCTGCCGATTCCTGAGCAGCCCTCGCTTCCGGCTCTTCCTGCCCCGCCTGCGCCCAGCCCTGAGGCCCAGCACGCCAGCGGCCTGTTTTTGCTGGGGATGTTGCAGCGCGAAGGCCGGCTGATCGATTTCCTGCAGGAAGACATCTCGTCGTTCAGCGACGCGGAAGTCGGGGCCGCCGCGCGCGTCGTCCATGAAGGTTCGAGAAAGGTGCTGCGCGAGTACCTGCCCGTCGTGGCAGTCGTGCCGCAATCGGAAGGCGAGAAGGTCACCGTGCCAGCGGGCTTCGATGCGAACCGCTACCGGCTGTCGGGCAACCTCACCGGCCAGGCCCCGTACCAGGGGACGCTGAAGCACCACGGCTGGGCCGCGACCGCAGTGAAGCTGCCGCCGGTGCCGACGACGATGGACGTGAAGGTGCTGGCCCCCGCCGAGGTCGAGCTGCCATGAGCGACCGCCGTTACGCCATCGGCATCGACCTCGGCACCACGCACTGCGCGTTGTCGTACCAGCGCCTCGACGCCGAGAAGGGCCGCGGCGCGCAGCAGGCCGTGCTCCCCGTGCCGCAGCTCACGTCGCCCGGCACGGTCGAGAGCAAGCAGCTGTTGCCGTCGTTCTTGTATTTGCCGACCGACAGCGAATTTCCGGCCGGCTCGCTGGCGTTGCCGTGGAACAAGTCTGCGCCCGTCGCCGGTGAGCTCGCGCGCACGCACGGCGCGAAGGTTCCCACCCGCCTCGTCGCTTCCTCGAAGAGCTGGCTCACCCACCCGACCGTCGATCGCCGCGCCGACATTCTTCCGTGGCAGGCGCCGCCCGACGTGCAGCGCATCTCGCCGGTCGATGCTGCGGCGAAGCTGCTCGCGCACCTGGGGGCGGCATTTCAGGCGTCGCTCGATCTGTCACTCGCCGATCAAGACGTCGTCGTCACCGTCCCCGCGTCGTTCGATGCGGCGGCGCGCGACCTCACCATCGAAGCGGCGGCTCGTGCGGGGTTGCCGAAGGTCACGCTGCTCGAAGAGCCGCAGGCCGCGCTGTACGCCTGGCTCGAGGCGATGGGCGAAGGCTTCCGCAAGCAGGTGAAGCCGGGCGACGTGCTGCTGGTCGTCGACGTGGGCGGCGGCACCTCTGACTTTTCGTTGATTGGCGTCACCGAAGAGAAGGGCGAGCTTCAGTTGGCACGTCTGGCCGTCGGGGACCACATCCTGCTCGGCGGTGACAACATGGATCTCGCGCTCGCGTACACGCTGGCCGAACGCTTCAAGGCCGACGGCAAGACGCTGGACGCGTGGCAGCTGACCGCGTTGACCCACGCGAGCCGCGGCGCGAAAGAGAAGCTGCTCGAAGACGAGAAGCTGAAAAAAGCGCCGGTGGTGATCCCCGGCCGCGGCAGCTCGCTGATTGGTGGCACCTTGAAGACCGAGCTCCAGCGCGACGAGCTCACCGCGCTGCTGGTCGACGGTTTTTTCCCGAACACGTCGATGGGCGAGCTTCCAGCCGCGGCGCGCCGCACCGGCCTCGGGCAGGTCGGACTTCCGTACGCGCAGGACGCCGGCATCACGCGTCACCTCGCCGCGTTTCTCACGCGCCAGGCGTCGTCGCTGCAGGTGAAGGGCGGCACGTTCGTTCACCCGACCGCCGTGCTCTTCAACGGTGGCGTGTTCAAGGCACCCGCGTTTCGCACCCGGCTGCTCGAGGTGCTCGGCAGCTGGCTGAAGGCCGATGGGGGCGAGCCGGTGCGCGAGCTTCCCGGTGCCGAGCTCGACCTCGCCGTAGCGCGAGGCGCTGCGTACTACGCGTGGGTGAAAGAAGGCCACGGCCTGCGCATTCGCGGCGGCACCGCGCGCAGCTATTACGTGGGCGTCGAGTCCGCGATGCTCGCCGTGCCCGGGTTCACCCCGCCAGTGAAGGCGCTGTGCGTCGCATCGTTCGGAATGGAAGAAGGCACGCAGGCCGAGATTCCCCCGCAGGAATTCGGCCTCACCGTCGGGGCCCCCACCGCGTTCCGCTTCTACTCGTCGTCCACCCGCCGCGACGACAAGGTCGGCGATCTGCTCGACGACGCCGGCCGCAGCGAAGGCCTGGATGAATTGCCGGCCGTCGAGACCACCCTGCCCGGCGCCGACACGGGCCGCCTCGTCCCGGTGAATCTGCAGGCTGCGTTGACCGAGCTCGGGGCGCTCGAGCTGCGCTGTCTCGAGCGCGGGGGCAAGGGCCAGTGGAAGCTCGAGCTCAACGTGCGAATGAAGGAATGAGCGCGGCCCGTTTCATCGTCGGCATCGACC